>JAURND010000082.1 GCA_030830425.1 Gammaproteobacteria bacterium | reverse complement strand
CTTAAAAAACCCCCTGGTTTTGTCTCACATTGAAGTGAGACCAGTATATACTGGAGTCTCTGAATGAAAAATGAAGTAATAAATAAATTATTAGCGGATAGAGATATTACGCTTACGTCGTTGCGTCAAGAAATTTTAGTCATTCTTGCGCTGAGTAATAAGCCAATGGGCGCATATGATATTCTAAATCAGTTAAAGAAAAAGAGGCCTAATGCCCAGCCACCTACAGTCTATCGTGTATTGAATTTTTTTCTTGAGGTTAAATTAATTCATCGAATAGAAGCTCAAAATGCTTATGTTTGTTGTTCTCATGCATCAGGTCAAGCATCTCACAAGGCTATTTTATTATTATGTCAAACATGTGGTAAGGGTTTTGAGTTTGAAGATAAAGCTATTTTTGAATCGATAGCAAAATTTTCGAAAAAGAATTCGATAGCGTTAGACGATACTTTAATTCAGATGAACGGAATTTGTCAAAACTGTTTAGCAAACCCAGCAATTTCCGCTGACACTGTAAAGAGGCTAAAACATGTATGATATCTCTTGACAACATAATGTTATATTGTAACATTAGTTACTTTATAACATGATAAGGATCCGCTTATGAAAATATTTAAATGGTTCATTGTGATTGGCGCTATTCTGTCCTTAGGGTTTCTGAGTTTTGCGGGTCTGTTTTTGTTGAATCCCACGTGGTTTGGTATTTCTCCGCTGATTTGGAGTATTGCTGCATTTGGATTGGCAGTGATTATCGAAAGTTTGGTTTATGCGCAAAATATTGATCAGGGGTGGAAAAAATGGGCTAAATCAGGCGAAGACTATCTAGAAGAAGTCGTGAGCGCTGATGTATTGGCTCAGCATGTTAAATGCAATCCTAAAGATGAATCTGTCAAGATACAAGAAGATAAAAAATCATTAGTCAAGTGCGAGCATATAGAGGAAGCACTTAATCCCATTGACTGGATTTTAGCCCCGCGCAAACGTTGGCAGTTATACTGGAAAATAGCAGCATTAAAAGCAGCCATTAAAGCATCAGAAGAAAAACTCATCAACAATTATTTACTATCAGAAAGCGAGCTAAAATTTAATGCATCTATTAAGGCTGAGATAAAAAAAAGAAGCGATCATACCTATATTTGGGTCATTATAGGCTTAGCGATTTTATCCGGTATCAGCACATTTTTTGCTTCATTAGCCGCGATTCAAGCCAGTCTGCCGCATCTTCCTATTATACTGGGCAGCACAACTATTTGGGCAATTGGCTTATCTATTAGCTTTTTTTCAGCGATAGGTACTTTTTTCTTGGTATACAACAATCTGATGCAATTGATGCATGAGCGTACTTTTGAAGCACTAACGCCTAAAGAAACTTCAGATTATCTGATTGGCATATTTGTATTGGGTGTAACAGGCTATGTATCGGCCACTGTTTTTTGGACATGGTTTACCAGCGGAGAAACAAGCGCGATGAGCATCGTCAATGCCGCACATATCACGATTTTAGGTGCTGTCCCTGTAGGCGTTATTATTGGAGTTCTGGCAGTAGTGACTTTTATCACGACCTTTATTTGGAACGTCACTAATATGATCCGTTCGATAAAAATGATTAAAAATCATGTGGGCACAATCCCTAAAAAATTTAAGAAGGCCCAAGAAGCGCTCAATCAGAATTTCAAAAAAGATCGTGAAGAAGGCAATCTCCATCACTTTTTTAACCCATTTGGCTGGCTTGAAGGTTTTATCAATTTTTTATGCCGAAGCGCAATATTACTTGCGCATGGCGCAAGCATAGGCACAACTGCAAATCAATTAAGCAGAGTTCCAGTTTTGATCAACACCACTATTTCTGCTGCAGCAGAGGTGGTCGGAGATTTGCATTATCTAGGCCACTCACATGAACATGGTAATGGCTGCTCACATAGCCATATTTCAAAAGATTCAACAAATGAGCCTCAATGTCACTCACATGACGATGAACATGACTGCAAAAGCCATAGCAACCCTTCAAAAGAATCAACAGCTGAGACTCTATATCAAGTTGAAAACTTACCTGAGGCAGAACATAGTCATTTTGATTTGTCTGGAATATTGCTCATATTTATTCTAATACCGGTAAAAATAGTGAGATTTATCCTTGATGCCATATTGAGCTTATTATGGACCCCACTGTCTAGGGTGTTTTGCTCTTTTTTTAAACCACATGATTTTTTGGCGTCAACTGCTAAATCTTTTAAAACAATATTTTCTAATCAGGATTTAGAAAAATTTCAAATCGGGCCATTACAGCCCACAGTGCACTGTTCGCCTTTCGCTCTGATAACGCCCGAAGATCCCCCCGAAGATAAAAAAGAAAAGTCCTTCTCCGCTAACAGTTTTTGTCAAATTCTTTAATCTCGCGCCAAGCATCATGGGCTAACGGTGCAGCCCCGATTTTACGGCGACAGACCGATTTTTGTGATGCGAAGGGGAGGGGATTGCATGAAAAGCGAGAATTGCGGGGTTCTAGGTTAGCTGGAAATGGCGAATCCTCAGCAATTTCCACCCGAAATGCGGGATTTGCTGCCTTATTTTAACGCGTCGCTGCAACAAGTCCGCGCTTGCGCTAAAGGGGGAGAAATGCCGCAGTTATACCCATTCCTTCGGTGATAAAAACAGGTCATACAATTGCGCTTCTTCGGTGCCAGGTAGGGGATGCCAATTGTATTGCCATGTGACTTCTGGCGGTAACGAAATCAGAATGGATTCTGTGCGCCCCCCCCATTGCAAACCAAACAAAGTGCCACGGTCAAATATTAAATTGAATTCTACATAACGACCG
>JAURND010000081.1 GCA_030830425.1 Gammaproteobacteria bacterium | reverse complement strand
TATATAAGGCAGTAATTCTGCTTTTTTGGCGGGAATTGCTGGAGAATGGCTCAATTTTCGTTATAATGCTTGATTCAAACATGCGTTTCTTACTTTATTCATCCACCCTAAAACTGCTATGCGTAAAATTATTCTTCTGGCTTTATCACTGAGCGCTATTTTCAGCGTCCATGCTCATACTTTTTCTGCGAACCAAGATGTTGTCGGCCAATTACAGACTACCGTTGTCAAATCAGGTGATACGCTAGCTCAAGTTGCCAGAGACCATGATATGGGTTATGTCGAAATGGAAGAAGCGAATCCAGGTATCGATGATCCGGACAGACCATTAACGCCTGGCACTGTGTTAGTCATTCCCAGTCAATTTATATTGCCCAACGCGCCGCATCGAGGCATTGTCGTGAATCTGGCTGAAATGCGACTTTACTATTATTCAGGAAATCAAGTGATCACGCATCCGATAGGGATTGGCAGAGAAGGCGAAGACACCCCCGTGAGTGTGTTAAAAATTATAGAACATATTCCTAATCCAACTTGGTATGTGCCTGACTCTATTCGCAAAATGCGCGCAGCACAAGGCGTGTTTCTACCAAGATCAGTGCCACCTGGGCCTGATAATCCACTGGGCAATTACGCCATGCGTTTATCTACACCACCCAAAGGGGGCAATTATCTGATGCACGGCACCAATGATCCCCTAGGCGGTATCGGGCGTCGTAGCAGTTCTGGGTGTATGCGCATGTACCCTGAAGATATTAAAACCCTGTATAACTTAGTTCAAAATGGCACCCCTGTTTATGTGGTCAATGAACCCTATAAAGCCGGGTGGTCTTCGCAAGGTGACCTCTATTTGGAGTCACATATTCCCTTGAATGGCGGCGATGATCAAGTGCAAAAAGATGCAGGGCGAATTCGTCAAATCGTCGAACAAGCCGCTAAAGGAAAAAATCTGAATGTCAATTGGGATACCATTCAAACCATCTCTGAAGAAACTCAAGGCTTACCGCAAGTCATCGCAAGACCCAATACTGCCTAGTCATTAAGGATGCTAAAAAAAATCGCGTTAAAAATTCTAGACCCTCGAATAGGAAAAGAGTTCCCACTGCCGAATTACGCCACACCAGGTTCGGCAGGTTTAGATTTATGCGCCTGTCTAGATCAATCCATCGAATTAACACCGGGCGAAACACAATTGATCCCTGCTGGACTGGCTGTCCATATCGCGGATAAACAGATGGCTGCCATCATTTTACCTCGCTCAGGACTGGGACATAAACACGGCATCGTATTGGGTAATTTAACTGGGTTAATCGATGCTGATTACCAAGGGCCCTTGATGATTTCATGCTGGAATCGTAGTCAAACCACCTACACCATTCATCCCGGGGAACGCATCGCGCAGCTCGTCATTGTCCCTGTGCTACATGCTGAATTTGAAATTGTGACAGATTTTTCCGAACAATCCTCTCGCGGCGAAGGGGGGTTCGGAAATTCGGGAAGATTTTAATCGTATCCAAAAAACCAAATGCCAAAAAGATTCTCACTTTCAAGTATGAGCAGTATATCATTGGTATTTGCATGCTTTTTATTGCTCGCCGGATGCGCCCAACCTAGACCTAACCATATCGAAAATATCTGCAGTATTTTTCATCAATATCCTGATTGGTATGATGATGCAAAACAGGCAGAGAAAAAATGGCATATCCCTGTTCCAGTACTCATGGCTATTATCTATCAAGAATCCTCATTCAATGGGAGCGCTAAACCGCCTCGCAAAAAATTACTTTGGATTATCCCATGGAAACGACCGAGCAGTGCTTACGGTTATTCGCAAGCCTTGAAAAATACCTGGAAAGAATATGAAGCAACAACCGGGCGAGGCGGCAGTCGCAGTGCATTTGATGACGCTACCGATTTTATGGGTTGGTATAACAACCATGTCTGCGAAAAATTGCGTACCCGTTACGATGATGCATACGCGCTTTATTTAGCTTATCATGAAGGACCTGGCGGCTATGCCAAACGAAGCTACTTGAGAAAACCCTGGTTAATTCGAGTCGCCCATAAAGTCGCTCAACGCACGCAAACATATCGCCGTCAGTTAGCGACCTGCGAGAAAAACTTTTAACACACAGTCCATCTACCATGACCCACTCTCTTGAAAATATCATCAACACTGCATACGAAAACATCACTTCGTTTTCGCCATCAAATATCGATCCTGTTATCCAAAAAGCGGTGATTGAAATCATTCATCAATTAGATACTGGACAATTACGCGTTGCTGAAAAAAGAGATCATCAGTGGCAAATCAACCCATGGCTTAAAAAAGCGATTCTGCTTTATTTTAGAATGACCGACATGCAAGTGATCGAAGGTGGTTTTACACATTTCTTCGATAAAATCCCGGCTAAATATGCCGAATATGATGCCGCTCAATTTGCCGCATCTGGCGCGCGAATCGTACCACCTGCGACAATCAGAAAAGGTGCTTATATTGCCCCGTCTACTGTCTTGATGCCTTGTTTTGTCAATATCGGCGCATATATAGATTCCGGCACTATGATAGACGCTTGGGCCACTGTGGGTTCATGCGCACAAATTGGAAAAAATGTGCATTTGTCTGGCGGTGTAGGTATCGGCGGTGTATTAGAACCCTTACAAGCTAACCCTGTGATCATCGAAGATAACTGTTTTATTGGGGCTCGCTCTGAAGTCGTAGAAGGGATGATTGTCGAAGCAGGATCTGTCATTTCAATGGGTGTTTATTTAGGACAAAGTACACGTATTTATGATCGCGCCAAAGAGACCATCACTTATGGTCGTATTCCAGCCGGATCCGTCGTCGTGCCCGGTAATTTACCCGATAAAGACGGAAAATACAGCCTTTATTGCGCAGTGATCGTGAAACAGGTCGATGAAAAAACACGACAAAAAGTGAGCATCAACGAATTACTCAGAACTGTTTATACCGCTCGTGTTTGAATTTGCAGTTTTCTAAAACACAGTCTTTGGAAAAGATATTATTAGGCACGAGCGGTATAACCTGTTGAATTTAAGGGGGCAGTAGAACACTTCCCCCTTAAAAAACCCCCTGGTTTTGTCTCACATTGAAGTGAGACGAGTATAGTATGCACAATATCTACTTATCCCGTTGTAGGAGTCATTAATGACACCCACACCAAACGATACCCTATCGCTTTTATCCACGTTAATTCGCTATCCGTCCATTACGCCTAACGATGCAGGCTGCCAAGATTTCATCGCAAATTTTTTATCAACACTTGGCTTTGAGATCACACATTTACGTTTTGGCGACGTCAGTAATTTATGGGCAAAACGCGGGACAAATTCGCCTTTATTTGTGTTTGTAGGGCATACTGATGTTGTGCCTACCGGTCCTCTTGAACAATGGGAATATCCGCCATTTGAAGCAGTCATCCAAGCGGGTATTTTGTATGGACGAGGCGCAGCTGATATGAAAGGCAGCATCGCTGCGATGATGATCGCCTGTGCCCAATTCATAGAAACCTATCCAGAACATGCCGGATCTATCGCGTTTTTAATCACCAGTGATGAAGAAGGTCCTGCCATAGACGGAACCTGCAAAGTTGTGGATTATCTAAAACAGCAAGGAGAAGAAATCACTTGGTGTTTGGTGGGTGAGCCTTCCAGTCAACATGAAGTAGGAGACACGTTGAAAATAGGCAGGCGCGGCTCCTTAAACGCAAAGATCATTATCCATGGCAAACAAGGGCATATCGCTTATCCACATTTAGCCCAGAATCCAATTCCACTGGCTATGCCTGCATTACTCTCTTTGTGTCAAAAGACATGGGATCATGGTCACGATATTTTTCCGCCAACCAGTTTTCAAATCTCGAATATACACGCGGGAACAGGTGCGACCAATGTGATCCCTGGCTCGCTTGAAGTACACGGTAATTTTCGCTACTCGCCTAAAGTCACTGCTGATGCACTCAAAATGCAAGTCATCGATATTTTGCAACAACACGGGCTGACCTATGACATTCACTGGACACATTCTGCCCAGCCTTTTTTATCCGCACCGGGTCAATTATTAGCGGCGACCCAAACAGCCATCAAAAAGATCACTGGCCGAACACCTGAATTATCCACAAGTGGCGGCACTTCTGATGCGCGTTTTATGGCACCATTGGGGTGTGAAGTGTTAGAATTAGGCCCTTGCAATGCCTCTATTCACCAAATCAATGAACAAATAAATATCGTTGATTTAATGGACTTAACCCGAATTTATCGGGAAATATTGTTTGCCTTATTCGGCAATTCCCGCCACCCTGCTGAGTTTCTATGAGTGATTGTTTATTTTGTAAAATTTTAGCGCAAGAAATCCCCGCCAATATCATCTACGAAGATGACAAAATCATTGCATTTGATGATATTCAACCGCAAGCACCTCACCATAAACTGATTATTCCCCGCAAACATATTGCTACTTTAAATGAACTCACCCCTGAAGATATTTATCTCACCGGGCATTTACTCTATGTGGCACAACAATTGGCTAAAAAACTGGGTACTGCTGATACTGGATATCGCGTAGTGATGAATTGCAATCAAGATGCCGGACAGGCGGTATATCATATTCATCTGCATTTATTAGGTGGCCGGAAACTTTCATGGCCACCGGGATAAACAGGATCATGAAAAAACAATTCACAGAAATTATTCAATCGATTGGCGAAGACATGACTCGCGAAGGTTTGCAAAAAACACCTGAACGTGCAGCGGAAACATGGCGTTTTTTAACGAGCGGATATCGCGAAGATTTGCAGGCTATCATCACCAATGCCGTGTTTAGTTCCGACATGTCAGAGATGGTAATCCTCAAAGATATTGAGCTTTATTCGTTGTGCGAACACCATCTATTACCTTTTTTTGGCAAATGCCATATTGCCTATATCCCTAAGGGGAAAATTATAGGTCTATCTAAACTAGCGCGTATCGTCGATTTTTTTGCTAAACGTTTGCAAGTGCAAGAAAAACTCACACAAGAAATTGCAGCATGCATCATGGATGTCACTAACGCTGCAGGTGTCGGCGTGATCATCGAAGCTAAACATCTTTGCGTGATGATGCGAGGCGTTCAAAAACAGAACTCCGTCATGAAGACTTCGGTTATGCTAGGATTATTTAGAAAAGATCACCGAACCCGGGCTGAGTTTTTAAGCTTGGTGAAAGATTAAGAACGGTCGCCTCATTAAAATCGAAAAGGAGTAAACGCTTAATCCCTCATCCGCCCTACGGGCACCCCGTATCGAGTACGGGGCAGGCTCTTCTCCCTTCAATGTGAGAAGGGAAATACAATTGAATTCCTATATCAAGATTAACTACACTAAAAAATCATCTATCGAATAAATCTATATGCCTTCCAGTACGTTCAAATCTCACAATATCGCCTGAAATTTTGTAAATTAATAGCCAATCAGGCTCAATGTGTGCATCACGAAAACCACGCCAACCGCCTTTCAATGGGTGATCTAAATAAGAGGCTGGTAATGGTTTTTCTTCAATAAGCAGACACAACAAAGTCTTGAGCTTTCCCATATCATTTCCTCGTTTCTTGGCCTGTTTTAAATCGCGTTTAAATTGACGTGAATAGTCAGGTTTTTTCATCAAATTCCAAGCTGTTTAAAAAGATCATTCATATCTTTTGCGTGACATATTTCTTCACCACGTTCACTTTTTCTTAAGGTTTTCGCTGTGAGTTTATTTGGGACTCTCATTTCAAAAGGAAGTGATTTTTCATTAGCAACCTTGGTTAGTGCAATACGTATCAAATCAGATATTGTAAGTCCCATACCAGCCAGTACAATAGCCGCCTCATTTTTCAAATTCTCATCAATCCGTGCTCGAACAAATGCTGTCGCAGTCATAAATTTCTCCCAATTTAAAATGCTAATTGTAGCTCAATAGAGCAACAAAAACCATATACACTCGTCCAGAAATTTTTACTACCTTTTAAAGCACTTAAAATCACTTCAATATGAGAAGGGAAATAAAATTGAATTCCTATAAATCCAGTAGCTTTCGAGCTGCCAACAATAATTCTACCTGATGATCTACCGCCGCTTCACGCAATCGAACCGATGGGCTGTGTAAAATCTTTTGGGTTAATTTTCTGGCCATTTCAGTGACCACTAACGCAGGGTCTTGCCCTAACATTAATTGATGTAGTGCCGCGTCAACAGACTCTTGTCGAAGCGTATCTAACTTATCTCGATATGCTAAAATCGTTTGACTAACATCGATGGCTTCTCGTTGTTTAATGTAATATCGCGCTTGAATATCGATAATCGCCTCTGCTTGTTCGGCTGCATCTAAGCGCGATTTCATATTGTCTTTCGCGATCGCTTGCAAATGGTCCATGTTGTATAAATAAACATCTTCCAGTTGCGCAACTTCGCTTTCTATGTCTCTGGGAACCGCTAAATCTAGCATCAACAAAGCCCGCCTTTTTCCAGACTTCAATGCACTTTCGACCATTCCTTTCCCAAAAATAGGAAACGCACTGCTGGTTGCAGAAACGACCATATTACTGCTGGACAAATAAAAGGCGAGATCTGATAAAGAAATCGCTTTGCCCTGAAATTGTTCCGCCAAACGTACCGCTTTAGAAAATGAGCGGTTCGCAAAAACAAAATTTTTCACCCCGCAGTCAGATAAATGCAACGCCGCTAACTCAATGGTTTGACCTGCACCCACCAATAACACCTGCATTTTAGATAAATCGCTGAAAATGCGTTTTGCTAAACTAACCGCAATATAAGCCACTGAAACGGGGTTAGCACCCACATGCGTTTGGGTGCGCACTTGCTTGGTCACCGAAAATATTTTTTGGAACAGGGGTTTGAGTTGTTTGCCAACTGCACCATTTTCTTGTGCCCACGCAAATGCTTGCTTCATTTGCCCTAGAATTTGAGGTTCTCCTAATACCATTGAATCTAATCCGCTAGCCACGCGCATCATATGTTTCACCGCATCATAATCTTGATGCCAATACCAATCTTCTGCATGCGCCACGCCACGCATACGCGGGTGCGCATTGAGCCATGCGATCAAATGTGATAAATGTTTAAAATCCCCCGCTATTGTATCCATAGAGTCACAGGAATGATGATGGGTAGAAATAATCGGCGTATACAAATAAATTTCCGTGCGATTACAAGTAGACAAAATAAACGCTTCATTGGCAGCACCCGCCTTGAGCAAATCACTCAACACATGAGGCATATCCGCTGGCAAGATGATCAGTTGTTCGCGTTTGGATAAAGACGCTGTTTTATGATTGATTCCGCAGGCAATAAGAGGCATGATTTTGTGAAAGTGGTTAACACCGAAAAACTCGTTATTTTATAGGGAGAATATAAGGGTATAGTAAAACATTTACCCCTCATCCGCCCTTACGGGCACCTTCTCCCCAAAAGGGAGAAGGAAATGCAGTGCGATCCGCCTTACGGGCACTTTCTCCCCCAAGGGAAGAAGGAAATGCAGTGCGATCCGCCTTACGGGCACCTTCTCCCCAAAAGGGAGAAGGAAATACAGTGCGATCCGCCTTACGGGCACCTTCTCCCCAAAAGGGAGAAGGAAATACAGTGCGATCCGCCTTACGGGCACCTTCTCCCCAAAAGGGAGAAGGAAACTATGTAGATATCCATGAAACAACGTATATTATCCATTCCTGTTTTCCTGACCGCCATGTCATTATTGCTTTGTGGTTGTGCATCATTTGAAACCAAATCCATTCAGCCAAATGCTGTGCATGCGGGAAATTGGGAACAACGCAGTGCCAAACTCCATCAAGTAACCGCTTGGCATCTAGATGGCTCTGTCAGCATCCAGCATGATCAAAAAACAGACTTAGCGTCTCTCACCTGGGATCAACAGCCTCATCAATATCAATTCCGACTATTTGGCCCGTTGGGTTTTGGCAGAATAACGATCACAGGTTCGCCTAGTGCCGTGACGTTTATCCAATCAGGCAAGCCACCAGTCTTGGCACGCACACCAGAAACGCTCATGCAAAACCAATTGGGTTGGTATGTACCCGTCTCTGACTTATATCACTGGGTGCGCGGTTTGCCTGCCCCTCAAACCACGGCTAGAATGCGCTTTGATGCGAATCATCGTTTGATCTATTTAAACCAAAATGATTGGGAGATCCATTATCTGGATTATAAATCGGTAGGTGCACTGGATTTGCCCAGTAAAATGACCTTTTCAAATCCGCTATTGAAGATAAAGTTAGTCGTGAAAAATTGGATTATTGCTTGATATTGACTCACTACCGAATCCCTCATCCGCCCTGCGGGCACCTTCTCCCTCAAAGGGAGAAGGGAAACGCTATTGAATTCCTTTTCTAGTCTGCCTCATCCATAAAAATAAAATCGTTAAAAGACCCACGAGGACGAATGCCCCCAAAATCATATATTCCGAATGTTCCTCAATCAACGCGATGATATGCGCCCAACGCCCTCCTAAAAAATAACCTAATGATAGAAATAGACCCACCCAAATGGTCGCACCTAAAGCGGCAAAAGTGATAAAATGCGCATAGGTCATTTTTGTGGTACCGGCAGCGTAGCCAGTCAAATGTCTTATGCCTGGAATAAAATAACCCACTAACAGCGCCCATCGACCAATGCGCTCAAACCACAGATGCACACGTGCCATTTTTTCTTCGGTGAGTCTGACGAGATGTCCATATTTTTTAATCAAAAACGTCCCCGCTATACGGCCGATCGCGTAGCTAATGCTAATGCCCACCAGCGTCCCAGAAAAAGCAGCCAGCACCGTTGGAAACATCGACAGCTGATGCCGAGAAATTAAAATCCCTGCAAATACCATTAACGTTTCATCAGGAATGGGTAGCGCAAAAATGCCTAGCGCGAGTAAAACAAATAGCGCAATACTGCCATATTGCATTAGCCAGACAGATAGTGTTTCTGGTAAAAAGATTGTTTCCATAAAAAATACTTGATCATGTTTTTTTGCGATGATAGCAGAAAAGCAAAGATAGCGAAATGCACCCCTAGGGTCGCTTTAGTGAAATTGAATACGAAACGCCGACGATAAAATTTCACGATTTTTTACATTCTGCCGCATTTTTCTTAATCAAACCTTAAGGTTCGTTTGCTATGATCATTGAAATTGCCATTTGACTCACCAGCGCTGCGCGCTGCGACTTGTTTGTGGTATCTCGGAAAAAACCTGGATCCCGCGAACAAGTCACGGGACGTCGTGTGCTGAAGTCGCAGAAAGTCATATATAGATAAACTACTGCCCGTAAGTAGTGACGAATTATTCAACCCTTATTAGATAGGAATAGACCATGTCAGGCCTAGAAAACAAACAAGAAAAAACACCACCAAGTACGCCACCCCGCACCGTTAAGCAGCTCGTGGAGACTATTGAAGCACAAAGTGGCGTGCCAGCCTCGCAGAGCCTTTTGGAACAATTCCTAAGCGTAATAACACCTAAGGCTTTAAAAACGCAGTCTAGAACGGAAGCGGGAAACGCTCCCTCTTCACTACCCACTGTCTCAGAGACAAAACGCTCCCCCGAAGAAGAGGAAAAATTCAAAAAAGATCTCGAACGGTTCGTATCCCTGAAAAATGAAGTACATACGACCGAGGCTACTTTTATAGCAGGACTCAAAAAGCTCCATGAAACACTAGAAGACACTTCTGAATACAAACGACTCGAACAAAATTCGCCTGCACGCAGACAAGTCGATGCTTATTTAATGCCCTATAAAACTTTGGTGAATTCTAATAATGCTAAACAAGACTCAGCAGATAATATTAACGATTTGAATGCCCTCATCTCTGAAATGGATAGCTTGATGAGCTGGTTGAACGCAAGAGATTATACAAACTTAACAGCCGGAACAATTCAATATACACACTTTGCGGGGTGTCTGATTGAACAGTTTGGCAAGGACTTTGTTACTCCCGAAATTTCATCTCAAATGATCTCTCTGATTCAAAGAGCACCTAGATATCGGTTATTTATAGATGACCTATTAAAGAACTTTATCAACAAATATTATCCGAATACCCAAGATGCAACAAAACACAGATCAATCATCGAGCAAATAAAAAGAAAGATAGCTGACATTAATACTCGCCAAGCAGCTGAATTAAAGATTAACCCTAGCGACCCTGTAATCATCAAAAAAGTGATTATCAGTAGTTTACGAACCGTTTTCCCTGATGAAGAAAAAAATACGCTTCACGATCATTCAACTTTTGTTGATTTATATCAGTTTGTAAATACTCGTTTGCAGAGTATCGATGAGAATAAGCGGAATATCGATGACAATAAAAAGGCAACCCTACAGTCTTGTGAAAGACTCCTAAAAAACTACCAAGACAGCAGCAAGGTCTTAACAGCATTGGTAGCGAGCTTAGACGATGCTGTAAAAAACAATATGCAGGCAGTTGTAGATATCTTTCTTGACAAAGCTAAAGATACGCTAAGAACACTATATGATGTAGCAGCGCATTCTTCCGGGATAAATGCCTGTACTAGTTTACTAGACATACTTCAGTTTATTGCTACCTATAATCTTGATGCGTTTTCACCAGAATCGCAGGAGAAAATAACAACTTTAAAAGAAAACATTGAAAGGCAGCTGAAGAGGGATGGTACGGCTACCCCTTGGCAATTTTGGTCTCTATTGACACGATGGAAGAATCCAGCCACTCCTGCTCTAGCTTCTGAGAGCAAGGAGAACCAACCAAGTCTAAACCCTTCCAATCCCATACAAGAGCAATTCAAGAACAGAATCAAACGCCTTGCTCCATTTTTAACTGCCCCCCACTCATTCCACAAAATATACGAAGGCTTACTAGAAATAGGTCCCGGTCAAAAAAACGTGGAAAGAAATCTTTCTTCTGGCTTACCTAATGAATTCGACACTGAAAATCAAGCACTGGTGGAAAGAAATCTTTCTTCTGGCTTACCTAATGAATTCGACACTGAAAATCAAGCACTGTTAGATTTTGTAACACACTATGCCGAAAAAGAGTATTGCAAAAATCCCATGCTCGCATATGCTGCTGGCGTTGCGGTTGCAGGCGAAGCAAAGAAGCAAAAAAACGCACCAGCTCTAAACGAGGAAACACCTCCCTCACTTTTTCAACAGTTGTTAAGACAAATACCAAAAGCTGCTGACACTCATGATCAAAAAGATCAAAAAGGTGAGGCTCCGAATTCCCCAGATTATTACGCACCCATCAGACAAGCTCTTGATTATTTTACTCAAACAGAACATAAAAGGAATAATGATATAAATAGTGTCTTCCACTCAAAAGAGGTACTTTACAGTCTGAAAAACATGGTTCTCCACGATATAAACACAATATTTACACCCCCAACGCGTACTCACAAAACAAAACTGGATCTTGAAGAGATAAAGCAGAGAATTAATGACGCTGTGCCAGATAACTTCGAGATATCTAATATTGATGACCATTTTAATGCACTGCGATATTGCCTAGACACAGATATCATTCCCTTAATCCAAACAGCTGAACCCACAGGAAACTTTGATAAACGCCTTTTTAAAGAATATCAAGACCGCTATCTGCCTGTAGAGCAACCTTCAAAACCAGTTCAACCTGCAGTCGTACTGCCCGCAGAACATACCACCCGCCCTATGCTTGAGGCAAATATGCCTGAGGCAGAAAAGACGCGTCGCGAGCAATTTAACAACGCTGAAAGAAGAGAACGAGAACAGAACATTGCAGAGCAAGAAAAACAAAAAACTAAAAGCATGATTCTGTTTTTAACGGAACTAACCCCCCATTATCGAGCATTTCTGGCGCGAAAACAAAAAGATAGCATTGAGCAATCAAAAACTGAAGCCAAAAATCAGCAATCCGCTAATACTACAACAGACCGATTATTGACGCTTGGGCTCTTTTTACTCATGGGGGTTGCATTATTCATTTACTTCAATCCACTGAATTTTTCTTTTTCCCTACCAATGCTTACGCTGATTGGAATCTGCGCTGTAATTTGCGCCACATTGGTGAGTTATTTATTATGGATGAAGCCGAATAACCCTTGGGTTAAAGCCCCTGCATCCATAGATAGCGCCTATAACATGCTCGAGTGCAGCAAGGAGAGCCTGACAACTATTGAACTAACAAGCCTCATCCAAAAATGTAATCAGCGCCTGAATAAACAAATTTTATTTTCGAACATTGATCGCGTCAAATTACTGCTGATGGAAGATATCTACCCTAACAGTTTAACGGGTTACTCAGAAAACAATAAAGAATCCGAAACGGGTTACTCAGAAAACAATAAAGAATCCGATCTGGCATTGCTATGCTGGGTCAGCCATAGAAATAAAAAGAACAAAGGCTGCAATGATTTATCATCTGAAGAAATAGAAAAACTAAGGGCAATTTTCAAGAAATTTAAAATAGCTACAATTACTCCTCCCCATAAAACAATGGGTCGAGCCCTGATCTCTGGGGTTTTGATGATTATTTTTGGAGCCTCACTACTGCTATCGTTGGCAAGATTGGCAACCCTGTTGCATGTTAGTACAAGCTTAAATTGGCTAAATGGGTTAATCAGCGCCTTAAATTTAACAAGTATCCCTCTACAGATTTCTTCTCTCATATTTTTTGCCAGCACTGCCATTGCATTTTTGTGTGTGCTATGGTTAGTCCGCAACAGTGACACGGAAACCAAAGCATGGATCAAACTATTTTTTATACCAGTGCCCGCTCTATTGATGTTCGGCTTAGGGATTATTTCTGCCTCTATGCCAATGATCCTATTTGCCGTGGGCGTTGCAATACCGATACTTATCTACTTATTCAATACGCGTACATTCACGCGCGAGCTAAAACGGCTGTCTAAATGGACTTTGGGTGATGCGCCAAGATTGAAAATCTCTCTGATTTTCTTCTATCTATTTCTGTATTCACTCATACCTGCGCTGTATTCCATGTCTATGGTAAAAACAGCAATATTATGGGGTGTGGCGTGCTCTGCTGCTCTTTTATTAGCAATACCCTATTTGATCGAAAAAAATCTTGGATGGGCACGAATTGACACCCTATATGAAACACATGGAAAAAAAATCACGATTGGTCTAGGGTTGATATTATTAGGCTTGATAGGGGGATTGGTCACCACACTCGTATTGTCACCGCTCAATATGGCAGCAATCATTGGCCTGAGCGCCAGTATCTGTGTAGGCGGTCTAGCCACAATAGCCAGCTTGCTCTGTTGGAAAACGAAATCCCCCAGTTTAATGCTAAAAGCATTTTTCAATGACTTAGCATTGCTATGGGTCACGATAACGCCAGTCTTGGTTTTATTTGAACTGGGGGTTTTACCCTGGAACGTCTTGCTGATATCAAGCGTCTCACTGTTTATCAGTATAGGGATAAAACTATTTCGAAAGCTAAAAAATCTCCGCGATGCAGGTTATGTAGAAAAAAAGCAGGCGGAAATAAATGAGGAAGCAGAAAAGTCTATCGCGTTATCAATACCCTCATTCGCACCAGCAAACGCAGCGCCGCGGGCTACAAGCTTGGATCTAGATAAAAAAATACAACCGGTGAAACAGCTTCAGCAAGAACACGTTAGCAATATCAAAAATTCTCATAGCGCATTAAAAACAAAAGCTGCTTTTTTTGGAGTGACCCATGATGATATGGAAAATTTAATCGATTGGAATTATATTTTTTTCTTTCTGACGACGATGCTACCTGGGGTCAATATTCTTAAATCAAACACACAATTTAACGCTAACACAAGCTCTTTTTTTCAACCGAATACTTGCTGGACAATGACTGATGCACTTTTTGTCTGTATCCCTTCGCTAATTCGAATTGCCGAAATAGGCTTGAATCATTATAAGGATGATAATACTAACCATCTTTCTAAATATAGCACCATAAAAGAAGTCATTAATTTACTGGGTGCAATACAACTAGCCATTTTAACACTGAATAATACTGCGGGTCATACACAAGATATTTCTTTTGTCATAATATTTGGCATCTCGTTGTTTTTTTCTGGTGTTGAGCTGCTTCATGCGGGACTTAAATACTTTGATATCGGTTATTGGAAAGCGGATACTCAAAAACAAATAGAGACACTTAACAATGCCATCGAAAAATCTAGCGATACAGCACTCAAAAAAGAGCTAGGGGAACAAAAAGCGAGATTAGAAGAAGATCTTAATAGTGCAAAAAACAATAACGTATTACCACCCCATGCTCTAAAGTCTTCAGAGGCTGAATTTTGCATAGCCGCTTATAATATGTTGACTGGGCTTGTTTCATTTTCAGGGATGTTGCTGACGGCGATTATTTCAAATCCATATCATCCAACCACATTAGCATTTTTGGGCGCTGCTTCTTTGTTATATTTACTCAAACCAGCTTTTCATCATTGGGCTAAAGGAGAGACTAACAGTATGGTGGAAGTGGAAGCAAAAGCGGAAGAGAAAGGGGGGGTAGCGAAGGCGGGAGTGGGAGTGGGAGTGGGAGTGGAAGCGGAAGCGGAAGTGGAAGCGGAGACGGCACCCCTACTACTAGCAACCACCTAACTACTTCTTTCGATATTGTCCTGCAGACAAGCGTGAGCGCAAAAACATCAACCAGCATTCATTCACGATCATCACTCAATGGCTCACTTTCCCCCATCCCTTCATTATCAACATCAAACCCTTTATTGCCAGGGCGATTGGATCGTTGCGCATGATTTCAACCCCTTATTAAACAGGCTTAATCAACTTTCTGTCTCTGAAAAAAAGGTGATGATCGACACCAGTAAACTATCAAAACTAGACACTGTCGGGGCTTGGATTTTAAGCGGGCTCATAAAAGCACTAGAAAAAAAAGGCAAAACGATAGGATGGGTGAATTTACACCCCACACAAGCATCCTTGCTCGCTTTGATCGAGAGGGAAGCTAAAAAAATCAGCGATCAACCGCCGCCAATATCCGCATTGAATTGGGTTGCGCGCCTTGGCAAAAAAACACTAGCCAATGCCCAGCAATCTTTCCAGCTCATTACTTTTCTGGGCGAGCTGAGCGTGAATTTGTATCAAGCTTTTCGCCGTATCTGGCAAATACAATGGCGCAGTTTGTTGAATGTGATGGACGAAGCGGGCTATCAAGCTTTGGGTATTGTTGGGCTGCTTTCTTTTTTGATTGGTATCGTCATTGCTTATCAAATGGGGCAACAACTCAAAACATATGGTGCAAATATTTATATTGTGAGTTTTCTGGGTGTGGGCATCTTGCAAGAATTTGGCCCACTGATCACCGCGATTATTGTGGCGGGACGTACGAGCTCTGCATTCACCGCACAAATTGGCACAATGCAGGTCAATCAAGAAATTGATGCACTCAGCACGATGGGGTTATCTCCCATACATCGCTTGGTGATCCCTAAAATATTGGGGCTGATACTGACCATGCCTTTATTAATTCTTTGGGCCGATATTTTTGGCGTATTCGGCGGCATGATCGTAGCTAAATCTCTGTTAGGCATTTCTTTTTATCATTTTCTATCCCACTTTCCAGATATGATTGCCTTAAAAACGTTGTTCAATGGATTGATAAAAGCGCCTATATTTGCGGTGATTATTGCCACTATCGGTTGTTTTGAAGGGTTTAATGTCAGCTCAACGGCAGATAGCATAGGGCGACAAACGACTAAAAGTGTGGTGAAATCCATTTTTCTCATTATTGTTGCCGATGCTATATTTTCTCTAATTTTACCTTGGCAGAATCTTTAGATTAGAATGGGCCCTGCGGGAATTCGGATTTTCTTTCTCTCCTTTTGGGAAAAGGTGACCGTAGCACACTCATTTCCCTTCTCTCCTTTTGGGAAAAAGTGCCAGTAGCCACACTAACTTCCCTTCTCTCCTTGTGAGAAAAGGTGACTGTAGCACACTCATTTCCCTTCTCTCCTTGTGGGAAAAGGTGAACGTAGCACACTCATTTCCCTTCTCCCCTTGTGAGAAAAGGTGAACGTAGCACACTCATTTCCCTTCTCCCCTTGTGGGAAAAGGTGAACGTAGCACACTAACTTCCCTTCTCTCCTTGTGAGAAAAGGTGAACGTAGCACACTCATTTCCCTTCTCCCTTCAAGGGGAGAAGGTGCCCGTAGGGCGGATGAGGGGTAACAATCAAATATGCTTCAAAAAAAATTAAACAAATATCTGCCCATGCCCCAAGAAAGTCTGATCCACATTTCTCAATTACAAACACGTTTAGGTGAGCAGATTATTCACCAAGATCTCCACTTATCGATTTTTAAACATGAAATACTGGGGATTATTGGCGGCAGTGGGAGCGGAAAAACAACTTTAATGCGCAGTATGTTGATGCTGCTAAAACCCACCGCGGGGAGCATTAAAATTTTTGATCAAGAAACGACCACTTGCACTATTCAACAAGCCAATCGCATTAGAAGGCGGTGGGGTGTTTTATTTCAGCAAAATGCCTTATTTAGCGGTTTGACAGTGTTGGAAAACGTGCAATTTCCACTTCGAACATTCACCACATTACCTGATACCCTACAGCAGAAAATGGCTTTATTAAAAATAGCCATGGCCGGATTACCACAAGATGCCGCTACAAAATATCCATCAGCACTCAGTGGTGGCATGCAAAAAAGAGCCGCTTTAGCACGCGCTATTGCGCTAGACCCTGATATTTTGTTTTTGGATGAACCCACTGCAGGTTTAGACCCGGTAAGCGCACAAGCATTTGATCAACTCATCTTAAATTTACAACAGGGTTTGGGATTAACAGTCGTGATCATTACACATGATATCCATTCCTTGGCGCGCATCTCACAACGCGTCGCTTTTCTCGGAGAAAAAAAAGTACTTGCCGTATTACCCTTGGCGGCGTTAATGAACAATCCGCATCCGATGATTCAAGCTTATTTTCAGTCATGATTTTCGCCAAAAATGCGAAATTTTCTGCCTGGTAGCACTCAATTCTCTTCTGCCTTCGTGAGGAGAATGTGTCCTTAGGACGGATGAGGAATAACAAAAAATACGCCTATCTTTCAAACAGGAATTACTCATGACTCACTACATTTATGGCCTAAACGCGGTTTCAGTGTTATTGCAGCAGACACCTCAACAAGTCAAACAACTATTCATACAACCCACCACATCTAACCCACGCGTACAAAAAATCACCCAATTGGCAAAACAACTGCAGTTACGCATCCAAACCACTGCACCAGACGCGCTAGATAAATTGGCCGAAAATGGGTTACATCAAGGTGTTATCGCTGAGTTAATGCCCAATACAGCACTCACTGAATCTGACCTAATGCCGCTTTTAGATGCCCTGACTGTTCCCCCGTTTTTGTTAATACTCGATGGCGTGCAAGATCCCCATAACTTAGGCGCTTGTTTGCGCTCAGCAAATGCCGCTGGCGTACATGCTGTGATCATACCCAAAGACAGGGCCGTACACTTGACGCCAGTGGTGTATAAAATTGCCAGCGGCGCAGCCAATATCACCCCCTGTATTCCAGTGACCAATTTAGCTCGCACCATGACACAATTAAAAGATCGCGGTATTTGGATCTATGGTGCTAGCGATGAGATCTCTCAATCTATTTTTGAAGCGGATCTAAAAGGATCCATCGCGTGGGTACTTGGCGCAGAGGGGCACGGTTTAAGACGACTCACTCGCGAAACTTGCGATGCGTTATTTGCCATTCCCATGCAAGGTGTTGTCTCTAGCTTGAATGTCTCTGTCGCAACGGGTATTTGTTTATTTGAAGCGGTGAGACAACGAACAGCAACGTTAAAAAAATGACCCAAACATTTGGTATTTTCTATATAGTCTCAACGCCCATTGGAAATAGAGACGACATCACACTAAGAGCATTAACCGTTTTAAAAACGGTGGACCTAATCGCCGCTGAAGACACACGTCATAGCCGACCTTTGTTACAACATTATGGTATTACAACGCCGCTCATTTCATTGCATCATTTTAATGAGCACGCGCGAGTGCCCATGTTATTAGCACATCTACAGGCAGGAAAAAATATTGCACTCATCAGTGATGCAGGCACACCACTGATCAGCGATCCGGGCTATATTTTGGTGGGCGCCTTGTGTGAAGCGGGGATCACCCTCTGCCCTATTCCCGGCGCCTGCGCGGCAATCACGGCTTTATGCGCATCTGGATTACCCACAGATCATTTTGTGTTTACCGGATTTTTACCCAGTCAACCTACCGCTCGTCAAAAAAAATTAAGCACATTTCTCAAAACAACATCGACGATGATCTGCTATGAATCACCGCATCGTATCTTAGACTGCGCCAAAGACATATCGGCTATATTTGGACAAAACCACGCAGTAGTTTTCGCCAAAGAATTGACCAAACATTTTGAAACTTTTTTCAGAGGAACCGCCCAAGCGGCTTGTATCTGGTTAGCCGAAAATCCCGATCATCAAAAAGGAGAATTTGTGGTGATCATTCAAGGCATACCAAAGACCAAAACAGCGGTAGACACTGAAGAAACCCAGCGCATTTTAAGTATTTTGAGCGATGAGCTATCCTCCAAACAAGCCATTGCTTTAGCCGAGAAAATCACAGGTATACCTAAAAACAAATTAAAAGAAATGCAGTTTGGACAGAAGAATTATACTCATGTTTGAATTTAAGGGGGCAGCAGAACACTTCCTCCCTAAAAAACCACCTGGTTTTGTCTCACATTGAAGTGAGAGGAGTATATACTGGTTTAACTTGAAAGTGAGACTGGATTATGGCGTATTGCCTCAAATACATCATTCAATCTGGCTTTCAAAATATCAGGAATTTGAGCAATCTTATCTTTGAAAAAATGACGGACAGCAGTCGAAAATTCAG
>JAURND010000080.1 GCA_030830425.1 Gammaproteobacteria bacterium | reverse complement strand
GCCCAAGAAAATCATTAGGCTGGAAATGTCCTGCTGAATTGTTTCTTCCTGAAGGCGCTTTTGACTTTAAAGCTTACTGGGCAGATAAACTTAATCCTGTTGCACTTAGACATTGAAACCGCCCAGCTTAATCATTGGTCAGTTGGCATTCCTCACGGAGCTTCCTTAATCAATACACACAGCTGGAATGGTGAGTTAACTGGATTAAAGTCGGTAACGCCTGAGTATCAACCTAGAGTTGCCAATGTTTTCTATTCTTTTCGACTGATGGTAATGCTTGGTTTTATGATGTTTGGTTTGGCGGTTGTCGCTTTGTATTTAAGAATAAAAAAACGATTATTTGATTCACGCTGGTTTTTTAAGATTTGTTTATGGACAGCCCCCTCAGGGTTCATCGCTTTATGGTGTGGATGGATTACTGCTGAAATGGGGAGACAACCTTGGGTGGTTTATCATTTATTAAAAACAGCAGATGCTGTTTCCAGCGTGTCACTACGTAATATCCTTATCTCATTTGCATTAATTGTAATTGTGTATGGGGTCATTTTTGGTTACTTCTATTTTTATTTTCTTCACAAGACGATTGAGAAAGGACCCGAGAAGATCAAAGAATTAGCATTTCCTATTCATCAACCTTTTCAATATATGCCGCCTGTTACGACCAAGGGGGATAATTAAATGGATATATTAGCCTTGGCTTGGGCTGGCATTATTGCGTTTGGTATTATCATGTATATTATCTTGGATGGATTTGATTTAGGCATTGGTATGCTATTCCCCTTCTTTCGTAGCGAGCATGAAAAAGATTTAATGATTAGTACGATTTTACCTGTTTGGGATGGTAATGAAACGTGGTTAGTATTTGGTGGTGCGGCGCTCTACGGTGCTTTTCCTTTAGTGTTTAGTACCATTTTACCCATACTTTATTTACCGATTTTTCTGATGGTTATTGCGCTGTTATTTCGTGGAGTTGCTTTTGAATTTCGCTTAAAGGCAATTAAAAGTAAATTTTTTTGGAATAGCTGTTTTTTTATGGGTTCTCTATTTGCGACCCTTGCGCAAGGATTAGTATTAGGCGCTTTTGTAAAAGGCTTTGATCTTTCATGCTGTCATGATGGAGTTTCAAATTATCAATGGTTTAATGCTTTTGCGGTTTCTTGCTCAGTAGCTCTCGTTTTTGGTTACATTTTATTGGGATCTAATCGACTAATTATTAAAACCGTGGGTGATTTGCAAAAAAAATGTTTTGCTATTTCAAACAAGCTCCAATATTTAATGCTGATTTTTTTGATTATTGTCAGCCTTTGGTCACCTTATTTAGATCCTGCAATCAAGCAGCGTTGGTTTAATCCACATAACATGCCATATTTAGCAATCTTGCCATTTTTGTCGTTGGTGTTTTTAACGATGCATTGGTATGGAATCAAAAATAAAAAAGAATATTTGCCTTTTTGGAGTAGTATAGGTGTATTTGTTACCTGCTATATTGGTTTTATGATTAGTGCTTATCCATATATGGTCCCTAGACATATTACCTATATTGAAGCTGCAGCTGACCGATCATCATTGTTGTTTATGCTGGTAGGTGCTTGCATTATGCTGCCGCCCCTTCTTTATTATACTTATTATTCTTATAAAATATTTAAAGGCAAAGTTACTGAAAAGCTTGGATACTAGATGCCCATGAAAAAAAATACACATAGATTATTATGGTTCATCGGAATTTATCTAGGGTCTGTAATGGCTTTTATATTAATCAATTATCTCACGCATTTGCTTGTTTTTTTATTGAAGTAAAACTCAAAGGTGCTCACGATGTGCTGATGCTTCAAAACAGGCGTTCTATTACTTGTAACCATTCAGCATAATTAGGTAGAAGCAGTGGATCCCGGCCTTCGCTGGGACGCTTCGCGTTTTGCCAATTTTGGCGGAAAAAATTCCCTTAAAACCCCCCCTGGTTTTGTCTCACTTCAGAGATTCAAAAACCAGTATCTTGAAGTGGAATAAGTATAGAAGTCATGCGGCTTTAATAGGTGCAGATTTTAGGGGTATTCCCTTCCAAATCTTGAGTTATTCTGCGCAGGTTTCTTGCTTGACTTCTCATGCCCGCCCTTTTCTTCAACGCAAAATTTCAACGACTCGTGCGATCCATTGTTGATTATCTTCATGGACTAACGTATTCGTGCGCCCATAAAGTACGCTATTTTTATCAATATGGAGTTGCTTGGCTAGGGCGTTATGGCAGGGAATGCTGAAGTAACGCCTGTTCGTGTGATTGATTTTTATCCGCGCTTTTGCCAACAATGCGCCAAATGGTATTTGCGTATTCATGACATCATCTATGACTGTCGATGGTAGCGCTAAACGATTGATGGTAATCATGCCTAATACCACAATAATACTGTCACTTTCTTGATCAGCCAACAAGGCGTCATCCCTCATTTTATCGCTATCCACAATCATCGTAATGGCACGAGAATAGGTATGGTTTTGGGTATTGTCGATGATATATAAAGGCGGACGGATTTTAGGTGTCGCTTGGTAATAATGGGCAATACCTAAGGTCATCATCGGTTGGGTTAATAAAAAACGATAGGGGTCAGGTAAGGCGTATTCAGCAATCTCAGTGAGCGATGGCCTGTCTTTTTTAGTGATGTGAGCATGCTTGAAAAATTGCGCTAATGGCTCCAGTTCGATTTGAGTCCAGATGGTGTGATTGGATTTTTGCATGGCTCGTGCTTTTTTTACCGCTGAATAGCAATTCCCGCCAGAAACGGGGAATTGCTGCTTGTTTTAAGGCGTCGCTTGAACAAGTTCACGCTCGCGACAAAGGGGGAGAAGCGCCGTCTCCTCCTTAAAAAACCCCCTAGTTTTGTCTCACATTGAAGTGAGACGAGTATAGATTTTACAAGAAACCCTTTTTTTAGGTTCTCTAAAGAGCGGTGGGAATTGCTGACCGCTAAACTTCTGATGACTCAAAATCTAAGCTCAACTGAACTGGATTTTGATCGTCTTGAATTTTTAACAATGCGGGTAGTTCCGCTAAACTACGTAAATTTAGGTCATTTAAGAATTGAGATGTAGTGCCATACAAAGTAGGCTTTCCGGGAACATCTCGATGTCCTATCGGTTTGATCCAATCCCGCTCTTGTAAAGTGCGTATGATATGGCTGCTGACAGCAACGCCGCGGATATCTTCAATCTCAGCGCGCGTCACAGGCTGTTTATAAGCAATTAATGAAAGCGTTTCTAGTAGTGCACGAGAAAAACGCATCGGTTGCTCCTCGTGCCAGCCCGCCAATCGTTGCGCTATTTCACCGCTCACTTGAAAACGATAACCATTAGCCACTTCTTTTAAGTGAATATTCTGACCTTGATAATCGGCTTCCAAGGATTGCAATAAAACGCGCAATTCTTGTTTGCTAGGACGCGAGGTTTGGTCAAACAGCGTGGCCAATTTTTCCAGGCTCACTGGTGCCGTCGACACAAAAATGGCTGCTTCTAGTATGGCTTTCATTTGGTCAGGATTCATCAGTGGTTGCTCTCACATGTATAGGCGAATAAGCTTTTTCTTGTACTATTTCAATGGCAGATTGTTTGAGTAATTCTAGTATGGCGATAAAGGTAACTACGACTCCCAATCGCCCTTCTTCATGCGAAAACAAACTCACAAAAGAAACGAAAGTCACCGTTTGTAATCGATCAAGTATACGCGTCATTCGTTCTCGTACGGACAACATGTCTCGATGAATCAAATGCGGCGCGCGTAATTTAGCGCGTTTAATGACGTCACTTAAGGCGGACATTAAAGCCGTTAAATCCAAATGAGGTAAGCGTTTTTGCGATCTAATGTCTGTGAAGGGAAGGGTGACTGTCAAAATATCTCGTCCCACACGCGGCAGTTCATCTAATTGTTCAGCAGCCTGTTTAAATCGTTCATATTCTTTTAGTCGACGAATTAACTCAGCTTTGGGATCTTCTTCTTCTGGGGTATTGATAGGGCGAGGTAATAATAATCGAGATTTAATCTCCATCAACAAGGCCGCCATTAGTAAATATTCAGCGGCTAATTCTAGTTTCAATTCCTGCATCAGATTAATATAGGTTTGATACTGACGCGCAAGCTCTGCAACAGAAATATCTAAAATATCCAAATTTTGTTTTTTGATTAAATACAGGAGTAAATCTAATGGCCCCTCAAAGGTTTCTAGAAAAACTTTGAGTGCTTCTGGAGGAATATATAAGTCGTGCGGTAACTTTGTGAAGGCTTCACCTTTGACTAAGACAACCTGTAGCGGCGTGCTAAGCTGTTCTGTCCATGCTTCGTTCATGGGTTGCATAATCATCGAAAATAGCGGTCAAGTTGAAATTGTTTCATAACGACTCAGCATAATAGCGAAAAGTACTATTTTAATGGCACAATTTTGAGGAAATTGGCAGACGGCCTTCATTTGTGTGGCAGGCTGCGCTATACTCAACAATCCATTCACAAATTTTAGACTCGCTCAAACTGATACAAGCGGGATAAGATCCATTCTAGACTAGGTTTATGAAAAAATCACACACTAAGCCAATGTTCCTGATGCTGTTATGCATGGTAATACTGTTTGGCGGTATTTTTGGATATTACCTGTATGTAGGATTGCAGATGAAAAAAAAGATGAGCCAGATGACGCTGCCGCCTGAAACGGTATCGGCCATGAAAGCCGTCTATCAATCTTGGCAGCCTAAGATGCAAGCAGCCGGCACGGTGCGTGCTGTGCAGGGCGTAGACGTGACCACTGAAATTCAGGGACTGGTTCGAACGATTTATTTTCAGCCAGGCGCAACGGTGAAAGCTGGTGATCTGCTGCTAGCGTTAAACGCAGATGCAGATACCGCGCAACTGAATGCCTTGCAGGCCGCGGCTGATTTATCCAAAATCACCGATCAACGAGATCAAGCGCAGTATAAAATTCACGCGATCAGTAAAGCCAAATTAGATGATGATGATGCCGATCTCAAAAGCAAAAGGGCGCAAGTCGCCCAGCAAGCAGCTATTGTGGCGCAAAAAAGTATTCATGCCCCTTTTAGTGGGAAACTGGGGGTTTCTGCTGTAAATGTGGGGCAATATTTAACGCCGGGTAATAAAATTGTCACCCTACAAGCATTAGACCCCGTTTATGTGGATTTTTATTTACCACAGCAAGCGTTAGTCTATTTATCCAAGGGACAATCAGTCAAGTTGATCACGGATACTTATCCAAATGAAACCTTTACGGGCGATGTGACCACGATTGATCCTAAAATAGATCCTGCGACCCGTAACGTACAAATAGAAGCTACCGTTCAAAACACAGATAAAGATCATTTGCTTTTGCCGGGCATGTTTGTACAGGCAGAAGTTGAGACTGGTAAGCCGAAGTCTTACATTACGCTGCCGCAAACGGCGATCACTTTTAATCCATACGGTGAGGTCGCGTTTATTGCGCATGACACCGATAAAAAAGAGGCAAAGGGAACATCTATTTTTACGGTGACTCAGCTGTTTATCAGTACTGGCGAAAAACGTGGCGATCAGGTCGCTGTTTTAAAAGGCGTAAAAGAAGGAGACTTGGTCGTCACCAGTGGTGGTTTGAAATTAAAAAATGGCAGTCAGGTAGTGATCAACAATAGCGTGACACCCGCGAATGACGAACATCCGGATGTGTCAGAAGAATGACAGATGAGCCAGAAATGCTCACCAAAAACAGAGCATTTCTGGCTGATTTTAACGCGCCGTGGCAATAAGTCGGCGCTATCCCTCGCTTAATAATCCCTTATTGCAATTGTCAGCAATAAGATTTTTTATGACGAATAACTTTCACAAGAAACCCTTTTCTTAGCCTCTTTAAAGGGTAGCAGGAATTGCGACAGATGAGCCAAAAACCAATCCTTGACCAGCTTGTACGGCAGTTAATGCAGGTAATTCCGCCTGAGCTAAAAGAATTACCCAAAGCCTTAGAGGAGCAATTTCGCCATATCTTACAGTCCGCATTTATTGATATGGATTTAGTGACCAGGGCTGAGTTTGATGCGCAAGTACGTGTGTTGGCGCGCTTACAACAGCAATTGAAGCAGTTAGAAACCCTTATTGCCCCATCCTCCTTGCAGAAAAAATCTTCCCATGACACCACTTCATCCTAAGCAACGCGCAGCCGATAAATTGGCACGAATTCCCATTAAAATACAACCGCATGATGAACCCCTGAAAAAACCAGACTGGTTGCGTATCCGTCTGCCCAGCGGAAATGCCATGAATACGCTCAATCAATTAAAAGGATTGCTGCGCGAAAATCAGTTAGTGACGGTTTGCGAAGAAGCCAATTGCCCGAATCTCAGTGAATGTTTTAGCCAAGGCACAGCTACTTTTATGATTATGGGTGATAAATGCACTCGGCGTTGCAGTTTTTGCGATGTCGCGCACGGACGACCTGATCCACTAGACCCCAATGAACCGGCTAAATTGGCTAAAACGATACAAGTCATGGCATTAAAGTATGTGGTCATTACCTCTGTTGATCGAGATGATTTGTTAGACGGTGGCGCTGGCCATTTTGTGGCTTGCATACAAGCCATTCGTCAAGAAAATCCAGGTATTGGGATTGAAATACTCGTACCTGATTTTCGAGGACGAATGGAAAAAGCACTGACCATACTCGAAACCTCTCCTGTGCAAGTCTTTAATCACAATATTGAAACGGTACCCCGCTTATATAAACAAGCGCGCCCGGGATCCGACTATCATTGGTCACTCTCTTTGTTACAAAACTATAAAAAGATATTTCCGAATACACCTACAAAATCTGGCTTGATGTTAGGTTTAGGTGAAAATACAGATGAAGTTATTCAAACGCTGCATGATTTACGAAATCACCAAGTTGATGGATTAACCCTAGGCCAATATTTAGCGCCCAGCCGTCATCATATGCCTGTCGCTAGATATGTCACCCCAGCGGAATTTCATGAATTAGGTGCATTAGCCAAACAACTAGGATTTACCCACGTTGCCAGCGGCCCGTTAGTACGTTCTTCTTACCATGCTGATAAACAAGCAGCTGGGCGTGAAGTGAAATGAATTGGGGGGGTATATTTCCTTCTCCCCTTGAGAGAAGTGCCCATAG
>JAURND010000079.1 GCA_030830425.1 Gammaproteobacteria bacterium | reverse complement strand
CTTAAAAAACCCCCTGGTTTTGTCTCACATTGAAGTGAGACGAATATATATCACTTTATTTTTTAATCCGCCCAGCAAGTATAGCCCAAAAACTTCTGCGCTAATCCAAAAACTGATGGGCCAATCCGTATAATATGCGAATAATAATGCCATCCAGACAATCAAGATACCCAGAAAACAAGAAACAGAAATGCCGGACCAAAATCGATGCGTCCATTGCAATGCGATTGCAGGGGGTCCAATGACTAATGTAAAGACTAGTAATACACCAACAACTTGGCTGGCTAGTGTAATCGCTAAAGCCATCATACAAAAGAACAAAATACTGATCAACGAAACCGGTAAATGCTTTGCCTCTGCTAATGCAGGCGATAAGCTGGTAAACCAAAGTGGTCGAGCTAATAAGGCAAGCAGGATAACGCCGATCACCGTGAAAATTACCATGCTGTTGAGTGCTGCGCTGGAAACGCCTAATAAATCACCCCATAAAATACTATTCGCTTGTCCACTGTAGGTGCGATAAAAATGCAAAAATAAAACCCCTAATCCTAAAGCTAATGCTAGTGTGACGCCGATGATGGTATCTTTTTCTTGCAAACGACGTCCTAGACGCCCCATCACAATACCTGTCATTAGCGTGATCACTAACTGCCCTGCCATAGGCGAAAATCCTAGCAGCGTTGCACCCGTCGCGCCTGCAAATGCAACATGTCCTAGCGCATGCGCTGCAAATCCTAATTGACGTATCACGACAAAAAAACCCACTAGACTCGATAATATGGCCGCTAATATACCTGCGTATAAAGCATGTTGCATGAATTCATATTGAAAAGGACGAGTGACTAACTCAATGACATACAGCATTTTCAATTTGTCCTGTGTGACTGTGTATCACAAATATGCGCCCCTTGTGCTGCATCACTTCAATCGGAGAACCATACAGATGACTTAATGTTTCTGCATTGATCACTTCAGCAACTGTGCCGATTACTGCTTTCCCACTCGCCAAATAAAGTA
Organism: Gammaproteobacteria bacterium; assembly: GCA_030830425.1. GTDB lineage: Bacteria > Pseudomonadota > Gammaproteobacteria > JAURND01 > JAURND01 > JAURND01. The sequence continues at coordinate 3,869 of JAURND010000079.1, read as the reverse complement.
CTTGCGTCATGGCATGCGACAATGGGTTGATATCGTGAGCCGTTAATAAGATCGTCACCCCCCGCATTTGTTGAATACGAATCAGTAACTCCACCAGATGATGTTGATAGTGCATATCTAAATTAGCAAGCGGCTCATCTAGCAATAAAATTTTTGGGTCGCCTAATAACGCTTGCGCCAACCATAATCGCCGTTGTTCTCCGCCGGATAAGGCCATAAAAGGTCGGTGAATTAAATCTTGAGCACCCAAAAATTCAACCACTTTTTGTATCTCTAATTTGGCTTGGTGAGATAAAAACGGTAACCCCCAGCGATGTCCTTTTACCGTAGACGCTAATAATTCAGCACTGCTAAGGCTAGGATGCAGCTTTGGCAAAACCTGTGGCATATAACCAATGTGGGGGTGCCCACAAATGGGTGTTTTACCCAAGACTGTAAGCTCCCCTTTTATCGGTTTAATCAATCCCAATAAACAACGCAGTAAAGTGGTTTTACCGGCGCCGTTAGAACCAAATATGCCGATAAATTGCTGGGCTTGGATGCGCACATTGAAATCATGAATGACGGGATGACGGTGATCGTAACCCACACTAAGATGATGTGCTTGAATTATAGGGATGGTATCGGGATCATTCATGACAAATTATGGTTGGTAGATCAGCAATTTCCGCCAAGAACCTGGAATTTGCTGCCTTGTTTTAACGCGTTGCCACAACAAGCCTGCGCTCGCGGTTAAGGGAGAGAACCGCCCCCCTTAAGAATCTCCCATGCAACTGTCAGCAATGGCGCTATTTACTATGAGCAACTTTCACAACAAACCCTTTGTTTTCGCTTCTTTAAAAAGTGGCCGGAATTGCTGTGCATGAGTATACATATTATGAGTCGATAGGTTATCATGATCAGATTCTAATACGCGAATATTTTATACTGCTCATGTTTAAATTTGCGCTTTTTTAAAACACAGCATCTCGCGCCCCCCTGGTTTAGTCTCACATTGAGGTGAGACTCATAAAACTGAGAAATCCATGACAAAACATTTACTCGCCATTTCTCCGCTAGACGGACGCTACTGTGAAAAGCTGGCAGATTTACGCCCTTTTTTTAGTGAATACGGATTAATTCGCTATCGATTATGGGTTGAAATCCATTGGTTGCAAGCATTGTTACAACACACACAAATCACTGAAATTTCTACACCTAGCCAAACCACTCATGAAACGTTGAATCATTTATTTTCTCATTTTTCAATCGACGATGCTGCGCAAGTAAAAACTATCGAATCTCAAACCAATCATGATGTAAAAGCATTAGAATACTTTATTAAAGCACGAATACAGGATCATCCTGAATTACATCCTTGTTTAGAATTTATTCATTTTGCATGTACCTCTGAAGATATCAATAATCTTGCGTATGGATTATTGCTCAAACAAGCGCGCGATGATGTGTTATTGCCTTACATGCACACACTCATTACTACGCTAAGAACTATGGCGCATTTGTATGCAGACCAACCGATGCTATCGCACACACATGGGCAACCGGCTTCTCCGACAACTGTGGGCAAAGAAATTGCCAACGTGGTGGCTCGCTTGCAAAGACAATACACACAATTACAACAAACCCCGTTACTGGGAAAATGTAACGGTGCGGTGGGCAATTTTAACGCGCATATGGCCGCTTATCCGGATATAGATTGGCCTGCTTTTTGCCAACAATTTGTGGAAAACTTAGGGCTAACTTGGAATCCCTGGACAACACAAATAGAACCCCATGATTATCTCGCAGAATTTTTCCACATACTCATTCGATTCAATCACATTATATTAGATTTTAATCGCGATATGTGGGGCTATATTTCACTGGGTTATTTCAAACAAAAAATCAAAGCGGGAGAAGTAGGTTCTTCTACCATGCCCCATAAAGTGAACCCCATTGATTTTGAGAATGCCGAAGGCAATATCGGATTGGCGAATGCTGTTTTAGACCATATGGCAAATAAGCTCGTAATTTCCAGATGGCAGCGAGATTTAAGCGATTCAACCGTATTACGCAATATGGGTGTGGGTATTGGTTATACGATGCTCGCGTGGAAATCGACGTTAACCGGTTTGCAAAAACTAGAAATCAATACCACAAAAATTGCGGATGATTTAAACCAAAACTGGGAAGTGTTGGCAGAGGCTATTCAAACTGTCATGCGTAGACATGGCATAGAACAGCCTTATGAAAAACTCAAAGCATTGACGCGTGGAAAAACTTTAGATGCGGCTGTGATTCAACAATTTTTGGGTACTTTAAGTTTACCTGAATCTGTTAAACAATATTTAAACACGCTTTCTCCCGCAGATTATATTGGAGCAGCAGGGAAGCTAGCCAAACAAATTTAACATCTGCAATTGCCAGCTGATGGCGTTTCTACGAATACATTTTACAAGAAAGCCTTTATTTTAATCACTTTAAAGGAGGCGGGAATTGCTGAAGATGGTTTACTGGCATGCCTACAAGCGATAAAGCCAATATACACAATTCGTGCCACACCGCTCCTGGCTGAGCGCCTTTAATCACTTGATCAATGTGTGCCGCATGCTGCAAACAGCCATACAAGTTCTCTAATGTTTGTTTTTTCAAAGCACGCTCAATCAATGGTCGACGCTTTTCTAGCATAAAATTACCGGTCAATATTTGCACCAAAGATTGACCGTTCTGTATAGCACTGACCCATTTTGCCCACTGATGCGCTTCCCGTCTTAATACCCATAACACTAAAATGGCTTCTGAGCCTTCAGTCTCTAATGTTTTCAAAATACGAACAATAGCCACAGGCTGGTTTTCTAAAATTGCATCTATCAAACTAAATACATTAAAACGAGCATTATTGCTGGTGGCTTCTTCGATTTCTTCTGCTTTTAATCCTATAGGAGAAGATTCACTGGCAGGGAATAACAAACTTAATTTTTCAATCTCTTGCGCGGTTGCCAATAAATTACCCTCAGTGCGCATCGCTAAGAGTTGCAATCCTTCTTGATCTATTTTTAGACCCACTTTATTTAAACGCTGCTGTATCCATGTGAGCAATTGCGCTGATGATAAAGGCCAAACGGGAACCACAACGCCTATTTTTTCAGCCGCTTTATACCAAGATGTTTTTTGTAACGCTGCGTCTAATTTGCCAACACGTAAGATGAGTAATTTATCAAGATGCGATTTTTGCAAGAAATGAACGAGGATTTTTTTGCCGGCATCGCTGATCTTTTTAGCAGAAAGATCTAAGTAGATCGCTTGTTTATCACTAAATAACGATCTATTTTCTGCTGATTTTTGAAAGAGACTCCAATCAAATCCCGAATCAATCGTAAATTTAATAGATTCACTGACGTTTGCTTTTTGAGCAGCCGTACTGATGGCTTCTTCAGCCTCTTGTATCAAAAGTAGTTCTTCCCCTGCGATCATATAAACCGGGGAAAGAGTACGATAAAGATGATTGATCAGTTGATCTGCGTAAATCTTCATGTTAACCAGAAGGTTGGTAATTAGCAGCAATCCCCGCCAGAAACGCGGGATTTGCCGACTTGTTTTAACGCGTCGCTGCAATAAGTCCGCGCTCGCGGTTAAGGGGGAGAACTAGCATCTTTCCGTTAACAATCTCCCGTGCGTTTGTCAGCTTTATCCCAGCTTTCGCCAGGACGCTTCGCATTTTCTACGAACAACGTTCACAAGCAATCCTTTGTTTTAGGGACGCTAAAGGGCGGCAGGAATTGCTGCGTAATTAGAAACTCAAGAAGCAACTATTCACCACTATACAAAGATTGGCATAAACGGTCAGATTTTAGTCAAGTCTGGTGTAAAAAATGGCCGAAAAAGCGCAG
>JAURND010000078.1 GCA_030830425.1 Gammaproteobacteria bacterium | reverse complement strand
TTCAGGGAGAACGAGTATATTTTCTCTTGATAATAGTCATAAACCGCGGCTTTGCAACCGCTCCAGCAGCGCCTCCGGCATTGAACCACAAACCGCTGAAACTGGCAAATACCAATACCCCTTATTGGAAAAAGGTTGGCATTTTACCGCATCTTTTTCTGTCATGATTACCCATGCATCTGGGCCAAAATCCAGGTCTTTTGGTTGGTAATCATGGTGATCAGGAAAAGGATGCTCGATGATTTTAAACTGTAGTGCGCGTAATTGATTAAAAAAATGAGGTGGGTAGCCAATACCTGCCACTGCATGCCAAGTTTGGTCTCGCCATACAGGTGAAAATGATTGCGCAGGATCAAGTAGATTCACCGGATCAGCAGGCATCAATTGTAAGGTATAAACGGTTGACGGCAGATGGTGTTTCACATGAAGGTCTAGTTGAGCAATATCTAAAGCGACATGTTGCGTTTTGATGACCACAAAATCTGCTGTTTTTAAACGCGATATTGGTTCTCGCCATGGTCCTGCTGGCAGTAAATACTGATTTTCCAATGAGCGCTCTCCATCCATCACAATAATTTCTATTTGACGGCCTAAGGCGGTATGTTGCAATCCATCGTCACTCAAAATGATATTGCAATCATGATGCGCCAATAGGGTTTGCGCCGCACGAACACGATTAGGGTCTATCACGACCGGGCATCCGGTCTTTTTTGCGATCAGCAAAGGTTCATCACCAGATTGCAATGGGTCGCTATTCGCTAATACCTGCCAGGGAAATTGAGCGGCTTGACTGCCATATCCACGACTGACAATACCAGGGCGATATCCTTGGTCGCGCAAGAAATGCGTCAACGCGATTAATAACGGAGTTTTTCCGGTTCCACCAACGGTGAGATTGCCGACTACAATAACAGGAATGGGTAAATCAGTGACTTTTTTCAACTGCCAATGGTATGCCCGTTTTTTTATCCACCACGCCAGACGGTATAACCCTGAAAAAGGTAGGAGCAATAAATATAGCGGATGTTTTTGATACCAAATTTTTTGGACAAGATGCCTGAAGTATTGATGAATCACATTCACACGTCTAGACATTTCTTAGTCCTCAAATTGCAGGGCATGCAATTTGGCATATTCCCCATTTTTTTTCACTAATTGCGCATGCGAGCCGGTTTCAACGATACAACCTTTATCAATCACAAAAATACGATCGGCTTTTTCAATGGTAGATAAACGATGAGCGATCACTAATGTTGTGCGATTTTTCATGAGTGTTTCTAAGGCGGCTTGAATATGCCGTTCTGATTCGGTGTCTAGGGCAGAAGTCGCTTCATCGAGAATTAAAATCGGCGCATCTTTTAAGAATGCGCGGGCAATGGCAATTCGCTGCCGTTGTCCACCTGACAACAAGACGCCATTTTCGCCAATAATAGTATTGAGCTGATCGGGTAACGCTGCTATAAATTCCCATGCGTGCGCTAATTTTGCGGCTTCTTTGATTTTATTTTCTAAGATATCTGCAGAAAGCCCATAGCCAATATTGCGTGCTACCGTATCATTAAATAACATCACTTGTTGAGAGACCAGTGCAAATTGATGCCGTAAATCTGCTAATCGGTATTGCGCAATAGGAATACCATCAATGTGAATTTCGCCTAAAGTGGGGTCATAAAAACGCGGCAACAAACTGACTAATGTGGATTTCCCACTACCTGATCTACCGACTAATGCAATGGTTTCTCCAGGTTCAATCACAAAATCAATATCTTTTAAAGCAGGCTTTATCGCTGTTGCGTAAGTAAATCCCACATGATGATAGGCGATTTGACCTTTCACTCGCGTGCATTTTAAAGTGCCCGTATCTGACTCAGGCGCCATGTCTAGTAATTCAAAGATACTATAAGCACCCGCTAGGCCTTTTTGAATTAGATTGCTGGTTTGATTAATACGACGAATGGGCCGCAATAAGGTAAACATGGCCGTCACTAATGCTGCGAATGTCCCTGCAGAAACTGCTAGCGAAGGCAACGTAGCCACCATTAGTGTACCGGCAATCGCGCATGAAATTAAAATTTGTATCGCTGCCGTACCCAAAGAATTGGTGGTCACGATTTTTAATTCTCGATGGCGGTTTTGCTCTGTCGCTTCTTGGAATTTATCGCTTTCGTAGGCTTCACCGCCAAAGGTGCGAATCACGCGATATCCCTGCAAACTTTCTTCTGCAATATGGCTAACTTTTGCAACGGAGTTTTGTACATTCAAACTCAACCGTAAAATTCTTTTGTTGGTATAACGCGAAAAAACCACCATAATGGGAAAAATAACCATAAAAAATAGGGTTAATTTCCAGCTCAATAAAAACATCACCAATACCAGCCCGATCGCTAAAATGATTTCTTGAATCACTAATAGTAAAGCAGAGGTTGTGGCTTCTGCGACTTGCTCTACGTTATAAATCAGCCTAGATAATAATTGCCCCGAAGATTCGCCGTCATAAAAACTCGCTGGTAGTCGTAACAAATGCGCAAAAATTTGTTGGCGTAAATCTCGAATCACGCTACGCCCGACGTTTTGAATGCAATAAGTGGACAGAAAAACAAAGACACCCCGA
>JAURND010000077.1 GCA_030830425.1 Gammaproteobacteria bacterium | reverse complement strand
CTGCCCCCTTAAATTCAACAGGTTATACCGCTCTTACCCCAATCGCATTTTTTTCAGCATATTGTTTTAAAAACCAGTACCTTCAAGTAAGAGCGGTATATACTCGTTCTCCCTGAAAGTGAGACAAAACCAGGGGGTTTTTTAAGGGGGAAGTGTTCTGCTGCCCCCTTAAATTCAACAGGTTATACCGCTTTTACCCCAATCGCATTTTTTTCAGCATATTGTTTTAAAAACCAGTACCTTCAAGTAAGAGCGGTATATAATGATCGGCCAGAGGCTACCCATAAACCACACCAAAAAAAACACCGATGACACTCACCGATGACATTTTAAATTTCCAAACAGATCGCGTCATCGCGCGATTAGATGCGGGCGAATCTGCCAATCAAATTGATATCTATGGATTCACACCGCTCATCGAAGCGGCGATTGCCAATCATTTAGCATTAGCCACTTTGTTAATTGAGCGTGGCGCCGATGTCCGCATGAAAGATTTGAGAGGCGGAACAGCACTGCATTGGGCGGTAGAAAATAACAACTTACCGCTAGCGCAATTGTTATTAGAAAAAGGTGCAGATCCAAACGCTTATCCCCGTAGTGGCCAGCCTATTTTAGTGCAGCCTATATTACGTCGCCAACAAAGCATCAAAGAATTACTCTATAAATATGGCGCTGATTTGAAATTCGCGCAAGACTATATTAGCGCTAAACTGATTGGTCATCGTTTTGAGCTGATGGGTAGGGTCGATATTGTAAACCACAAAAATACTTTTATAGAAATTGACTTTGAAGGCTTTGTGCTCGAGTTCACATTGAGTACTATTTTAGATTCGATCATTCAGCTTAAAAATAATTTTGCAGGTAGAACATTACGCCCCTATTTTGATGATTTAGAAGCGGTGATTGACGCGTTTGTCACCGCTTGTGAATTTGCACGATACCAACAATATATGGCAAATCGTCATATTGACCATTACATGCATCGGCTGGAAAAATTAGCCCAAAGCAATCTTTTATTATTACCGGTTGGCTATGAAGGTCATGCCATTACGTTTGTAAAGTGCGGCCATTTATTTGCAAAATGTGATCGAGGAGAAAATAGTTTAAGTAATCCCAGTGTCGAAATATTTTATATGCCTAACACCGATTTATTTAATGCCGATTTTCTCAAGGCATTTCTTTACCATCGACAAAACAAATATACGGTCACTACTGGTATCAAACAAGCTTTAAATTTAACGCCCATTGCCGACATTCAATTGCCATCGCAGTTAATAGGTAACTGCTCTTGGGCGAATGTAGAAGCTGCGATTCCGGCTATCGTTTTAATGCGTTGGTTGCAAGATAATTTAAATCCCCATAAAACAGATCTATCTCATCATAAGAAAAAAGCGCTTTATATTTACAAACGCTGGTTAGCTTGGGACAAAGATTGGGCTTTACATCATTGTGTTGAAGATTTTTATGATGCCAGTGATGCGCGCAAAGCATCTCGTGCCGCAATCTTAGCGGCGGTGCTCGCTCAAACTTGCAAGCATATGCGTAGCACAGATATGGGCAGAGCCAATAAAATACTCGCTGTACTTGAAACACCTGCATATCGTTACGTATTAGACAGCTATTTAAAAGTCTATCAAGGAACAGAAATCGCTTACAATCTAAAGGAGTTAATGGATTTGTATGGTCGACACTAATCAGCATGGCTAGACCTGTCTTTTTTAAAAATTAACAGCCAGCGTCTTTGAAAAATGGGGTCATGTCTTTTGTTTGAGATGTACCGCACCCCCCTGGTTTTGTCTCAAACTGAAAAAAAAGACAGCCATTCCCATAACCCTTTAAAATGACTAGAATAAAGGGTTTCCTGCAGAATTTTTGCGTAAAAACACGAAACATCCCGGCGAAAGCTGAGATCCAGTTGACAACTGATTCGTTAAAACAAGGCGGCAATTCGGCATTTTGAGCGAGAATTGCTAAAAAAGGCTAAATTTTCAACCCTTAGGCGTATAAATTTCTCATGCAAACACTGACTTTGATTCAACCCGATGATGCGCATCTGCATTTACGTGACGGAGATTATTTAAAAACAACCGTGCCTGCAACTGCAAAACAATTTGGGCGCGCTGTGGTCATGCCCAATTTAAAATCACCCGTAAATACACTGACGCAAGTACGAGCCTATCGGCAACGTATTTTATCTGCTTTACCTCAGGACGCTTCTTTTGATCCATTAATGACGTTGTATTTAACAGACGATATCACGCCTGAACAAATGCTTGAGATTGCGCTGTCTAAAGAGGTGACTGCTGCAAAACTTTATCCCGCTGGTGTAACCACTAACGCAGAGGCAGGCATACAACAGATTGAAACGCTGTATCCTTTATTTGAAGTGATGCAAGCTCATGACTTACCTTTGTTGATTCACGGAGAAACCAATTTATCTCACGTCGATATCTTTGATCGCGAAGCTTATTTTCTGACTTTTTTATCTACGCTGATTGAACGATTTCCAAAACTACGAATCGTCTTAGAACACATCACCACTCAAGCCGCCGTACAGTTTATTCTTGCTACCCCTAACCACATTGCTGCAACCATTACGCCACATCATTTATTATTGAATCGTAATCATTTGCTGTCTGGTGGTATACGTCCTCACTATTATTGTTTGCCTATTTTAAAACGACTCGAAGATCAACGTGCATTAATTGCTGCGGCGACCAGCGGTCACCCTAACTTTTTTCTAGGTACAGACAGTGCGCCCCATCGGATTGACACAAAAGAAACATCATGCGGATGTGCTGGCATTTATTCTGCGCATGCTGCCATGGAATTATATGCGCACGTTTTTGAGTCGGTAAACGCGCTCGATAAATTAGAAGCTTTCGCCAGTTTCTATGCCGCTGATTTTTATCGCCTACCTCGACACACAAAACGTATTCAGCTGGTGAAACAATCTTGGACAGTGCCTGACACGATTCCTTTTGGTCATGATGAATTAGTGCCGCTTTGGGCTGGAAAT
>JAURND010000076.1 GCA_030830425.1 Gammaproteobacteria bacterium | reverse complement strand
TGTTTTGCTGCCCCCTTAAATTCAAATAGATGATACTGTTCGTATCAAAAAAGCAGACACATAAAGATTCTCACTTTCAAGTACGAGTATAGCCCTTCTAACAGCCCCTAAACCCTTTTTGCCTCTATCACATTAGTCAATTGCATCATCCGCGCCAAAATACGACTCAATGGTTGTAAGCTGTTCATCTCAGTGCTTAATGTAATATGCGCCGTATGATCGGTTTGGTTGATCGCACAATTTAATCCCAAGATAGATAAATTTTCGCTGACCAATATTTGTGTCACATCGCGAATTAAATCATATCGGTCATAAGCATTGATAACCAAATTCACTTTATATTGTTGTTGGGTTTTTTGTCCCCAGTTCACTTGTATGGTTCGCGCTTTTTGTTGCGTATTACTTTGCATATGCAAGAAATTTGTACAATCTTGGCGATGAATAGAAATCCCTTGTCGTTGGGTGACATAGCCAATAATTAGATCACCTGGAATAGGGTTGCAACAGGTTGCTATATGTGTGAGTAAATTGCCAATACCTAAAATATCAATATCCGCATGGGTATGCGCCAAAGGTTTAGGTGAGTGGTTTCGAATAACAGGAACGAATTCTTGTTTTTCAATCGCAGGCTCTATGAGACTTTGTATCGCATGGATGATCGCGATTAATGTGGTGTCTCCACGACCTAGCGCAATCCATAACTCTTCTAGGGAGGATAGGTGCATTTTTTTAGCTAGTTTTTCCTCATCAATTTTTTTTATCCCCAATCGCTTTAACTCTTTTTCTAGCATCGCTTTGCCGTGTAATAAATTTTGTTCAGCATTTTGTACGCGAAACCAATGCAATACTTTAGATTTAGCCCGTGAGGTTTTTAAATAGCCTAAACTAGGAGATAGCCAATCGCGGCTCGGATGTTCTTCTTTAGTCGCAATAATATCGACACAATCACCCATTTTCAGATGATAGGTTAAAGGCACAATATGTCCGCCCACTTTTGCGCCTCGGCAACGGTGACCTAAGCCGGTATGAATATGGTAAGCAAAATCTAAGGGTGTTGCGTCTTTGATTAATTCAATGACATCACCTTGAGGGGTGAAAACATAAATATGATCATCGAACAGATGTGTCTGTGCTTGCTGCTTTTGGTCTTCAGTAGCCGACATTTCTGTTTGCCATTCCATCACTTGTCTTAACCAAGCAATTTTTGCCTCATAGCCAGTTTTAATGGGCGAGCCTTCTTTATAAATCCAATGTGCCGCTACGCCAAGTTCCGCATGTTGATGCATATCAAACGTGCGAATTTGAATTTCAATGACTTTGTTTTCAGGCCCAACAACAGCGGTGTGAATAGATTGATAGCCATTCGATTTTTGTTGAGTAATATAATCATCAAATTCTTTGCTAATCGGCATCCAAAGACTATGCACATGTCCGAGTAAGGCATAGCAATCCTCAATGCTTGTGGCAAGAAAACGAAAAGCGATCACATCATAAATCTCAGAAAATGCGATTTTTTTACGAGTCATTTTCTTATAAAGACTGTAGATATGTTTGGCGCGACCCGTGACTTCTATGGGTGAAATGCCCAGTTTTTCTGCTTCCGTTTTTAGTAAGTTGATGACTGTTTTGACATATTGTTCACGTTCTAAACGTGTGCTATCCAGCGATTGACAAATAGAACTATAAATATCTGGATTCAAATATCGCAAAGATAAATCTTCTAATTCCCATTTTAATTGACCAATACCTAAACGATTTGCCAATGGGGCATAAATATCTTGGGTGATTTTAGCCTCGTGTTGTTTATCTAATACCGACAACAAAGACATGTTTCTGAGAACGACCAACCTTTCTGCTAATTTGATCAGCACAATACGAACATCATCCACAATGGCCAGCAGCATTTTTCTCACATTGTCTAGCGTGTTTTTTGAAAAGGCTTTTTGGTTTTGTTCAGACAGTACTTGCAGGGTATCCATTTTCTTAACACCACTGACTAGCTTGGCAATCGTTGTATTTGTTTGTTCAGCCACATCATCAATGCTCAGATCTGCATAAACTACACAAGGATAAAGCAAAGCGGCAGCCAGTGTTTCTTGATCGACGTTGAGACCAAATAAAACATCAGCGATTTGAGTGCTGTGTTCTAAACAAGACTGCCCTGTGATTGTCGCGCAGTCGGTCCCCGTGAGTCGCACCAGTGCTGCAGCCTGATGCAACAAAGGATTTTGTATCGGAGAATATTTAGTAAATAGATGCGTCAACCATTGCTCGATATTGACACTGTGCGCATGAGGGCTGATGAGTAGTGATTGTGTTTTCATGGCAGGTATAACTCGTTCTCATTGAAAGTGAGACAAAACCAGGGGGTTTTTTAAGGGGGCAGTGTGCTGCTGCCCCCTTAAATTCAAACAGTTTATACTGCTCGTATCAAAAAAGCAGATACATTAAAATTCTCACATTCAAGTATGAGCAGTATATACGGCTAAGGCTCGCGAAAGTGGCGGGAATTGCCGCGAAGTTCAAATAATGCCATCGACTCCACATGACTGGTATGTGGAAACATATCCATCACACCTGCATTCATCAACTGATAACCGTGCTCAATGAGTATCTTTGCATCACGCGCCAATGTAGCTGGATTACAAGAGACATATAAAATCAGTTTTACTTTTAAAGCTGCGATGATTTTTACAGTCTCTAAAGCACCCGTTCTAGGTGGATCCAATAAGATTTTATCAAACTTTTTTTGCATAAAGGGCATCGTTGAAAAATCACTGCATAAATTTGCAGTATAAAACTGTGCGTTCTCAATGTTATTGAGTATTGCATTATCCATCGCACGCTTGACCAGTTTTTCTTCACCTTCTACACCGATAATATGTCTACAATATTTAGCCAGCGGTAAAGTAAAATTTCCAAGCCCACAAAATAAATCCAGCAGCTCATCATCAGGTGTCAGTTTTAATAGCGCGATTGCTTGATTGATCATTTTCTGGTTGATGTAGGGATTAATTTGGGTGAAGTTATTTGGATGAAATTGTATCTTTATCGTCTTTGAAATGCTGGGGTCGTTCTCGCCCTCATTCGCCATCCTCACATAGGCCCCACTATGCTGCGGTGTCTCATGAGGTCGACGTCTACCCATATCTTTCAAATCCGATAAAGATATGTCCGTCTTTGAAATGCTGGGGTCGTTCTCGTCCTCATTTCCCATGCTTGCTGAAATAAAGATATCGTAACTCAGTAATGCAGGGGCATCTGAAATTAGGTGGATACTGTCAATGCCGCCGGGCTGCAAATAAATGCTAAAATGATGTGTATCGCCAAAGATTTTTAACTGCGCTATGTCTTGTTCAGACAAAGGTTGTAGATGTCTGAAAATGAGTGCAGTTGCATCATCACCAATGGCCACTTCAATTTGCGGAATGGAATCGTAGGCATCAAGCCCTTGAATAAACTGACTTAGTGTAGTGATCTGTTGGCCAACGCTAGGGTGTAGCACTGAGCATTGATCAATGTCTGCGAGGTAGCGACCATTTTTCTCGCGAAAACCAACAAGCACTTTTTGCTTGGCGCCTACATATTTGACGCCTAATCGAGCTTTGTGTCGATAACCCACGGTCGGGCTTTTTAAGGGCGCTAGAATATGGATTGGGGTAATCCCACCGATGTGTTGCAGTTGCTCCATGAGCACCGTTTGCTTAAATTGCAGTTGGCTATCTGGGTTCATGTGTTGCAAACTGCATCCGCCACATATTTGCGTATGCGGGCATACAGGATCGATTCGATCAGTTGACGCGCTGAGCACCTCCATGACTTCACCTTCGTCATAAGTGCTATGCCGACGCGTATCAATAGCAATGACTGTTTCATGGGGTAATCCGTTTTGTAGGAATTTTTTTTTGCCATTGACCATTGCGATACCGCGTCCTTCATGGCTGAGGCGATCGATAGTCGTTTCAAAAGGAATAGCTGGTTTTTTTTTGGTAAATGTTCTTTTCATGGTGGTTTCAGTTTTTTGTGGAGAAATTTAATATCATCGAGTAACCTAAGCCCAAAACGCGTGATTTGCTGCCTTGTTTTAACGTGTCTGTTGGACAAGTCCGCGCTCGCGGTTAAGGAGGAGAACTACGTCGCGTCGCTCTTTTTCTTCCTAAGCCCCCATTTTTGCTGTCAGCAATTGGGCGATTTATACTCGTCTGGCTTTAAGTTGCTGGTTTTTGCATTCTTGAAGTGAGACTACGAATAACGGTTACAAGAACCCCTTTGTTTTAGGCTGTTCAAAGCGTAGCCAGAATGGTTGACTGCCATCTAGTCAAGCAAACATAAGTGATACTTAATACGGCAATGTGAACAGGATAAAAAGCATAAAATGCATATTTGTTGACTATTTTTCCTTTCTGGCCATTATAATATTTAATCAATGGTAATACGGCTAGATACATCAATTGCGCCAGAAACCAGCCTATAGTGACAGAGACATGAAGAATGATGGAGTAGATGACGTACGAATAACCAATATATATCATAATCAACAAGCATTGGGTAAAAAACAAAGCATAAAAATCTTTTTTGATATCATACAGATAAAAAGAAAAAATGAGCAAAATTCCAAAAAACCCATAGTCTACACCCAGAAAACTGCCAAATAATGAAAGCATCACGACAGCAGTCCATGCATATGTTTTATTGCTGATGATCTCATATAAGTAAATAGCGACTAACCCTAAAAAAAGTGTACCAAAAATATTGATACACTCAATGCTCACGGGTCTAAAAGCAAAGAGATAAAAAGGTTCTGAGATCATCAAAAAAACAAACAGACGAAAAAGATAGTCTTGCAGATTTTTGGTATGCGTATAACCTTGGGTAATTAAAAAAGCAAAAATGGGAAATGCGAGTCTGCCAATCACCCTGAAAATGAGTACTTTTGGGAAAAAAATGTACCCAATATGGTCTACCAGCATGGCCAAACAAGCGATGATTTTTAGATGAAAAGAATTGATTTGCATGTTAGCCTCTTTGAAGATTAGCCGGATTTGCTATGCCCCGCTACGCATTTGCGCTATCTATACTCGTTCTCCCTGAAAGTGAGATAAAACCAGGGGGTTTTAAGGGGGAAGTGTTTTGCTGACCCCTTAAATTCAACAAGTTATACCGTTCTTACCCGAATAGAATTTTTTTCAGCATATAGTTTTAAAAACCAGTACCTTCAAGTAAGAGCGGTATATACTCATTCAACCTGAAGGTACTGTCTTTTTCACCTTCAGGTTGAGACAAAACCAGGGGGTTTTTTAAGGGGGAAGTATTCTTCTGCCCCCTTAAATTCAACAAGTTATACCGTTCTTACCCGAATAGAATTTTTTTCAGCATATAGTTTTAAAAACCAGTACCTTCAAGTAAGAGCGGTATAAACCGCGTTTCGCTAGCATAATCAGCGGTTTCTGCGACGGTCTCGCGAATGGTTAACAGCCCCTAAAACCCAATCAATAAAACGATTTTATGATAACACCTATCTACCAACCTCAACTCATTGAAGCGGACGCGCAAAAATATTGGACAGATAATGCTTCCTTTATCGCTAGAGAAGATCCAACTGCGCAAAAATTTTATTGTTTATCTATGCTCCCATACCCAAGTGGTGAATTACATATGGGGCATGTACGCAATTATACGATTGGCGATGTGATCAGTCGATATCAACGTATGCGGGGCAAAAATGTACTACAGCCTATGGGGTGGGATGCGTTTGGGTTACCTGCTGAAAACGCAGCATTAAAGCATCAAACCGCGCCAGCAAAATGGACTTATCAAAATATTCAGGAGATGCGTGTTCAATTCCAACGCTTGGGATATGCCATCGATTGGCAGCGTGAATTAACAACTTGTCGTCCTGATTATTATCGATGGGAGCAATGGTTGTTTACACGCTTATTTAAAAAAGGTTTGGCTTATCGTAAAAATGCCATTGTGAATTGGGATCCTGTTGATAACACCGTTTTAGCCAATGAACAGGTGATTGACGGTCGCGGTTGGCGATCAGGTGCTGTCGTTGAAAGAAGAGAGATCCCACAATGGTTTTTGAAAATCACCGCTTATGCCGATGAGTTACTCCAGGAATTGGCGTCAGGTGCATTGGATGGATGGCCTGAGCAAGTGCGTGCCATGCAATATCATTGGATAGGGCGATCAGAAGGAGCAGAGGTTGAATTTAAAGTCGCAGACAGCGATGCCACCATTCAAATTTATACGACGCGAGTCGATACTTTGTTTGGAGCCACTTATTTAGCTATCGCGCCTGAACATCCCTTGGCCCAGTTGGTCGCTGAAAAAAATGTAGAAATTGCCGCATTTTTAACAGAATGTCGTCATCGAAAAATGGCAGAAGCAGCGATGGCTACCGCAGAAAAAAAAGGATGGGATAGTGGGTTGATGGCAATTCATCCAATATCGGGTGAACTTATGCCTGTATGGATTACCAATTATGTATTGATGGAATATGGATCAGGTGCTGTGATGGCCGTACCTGCGCATGATCAGCGAGATTTTGAGTTTGCACAGCAATACCATTTACCGCTAAAACAAGTCATTCAGTACATTGGTGCAAATCCAGAAGATTGCCAGCAACAAGCATTCACTGAAGCAGGTGTGCTGATTCATTCTGGCGATTTTGATGGATTGACTTCAGCGCAAGCCAACATAGCGATCACGGATAACTTGATTAAAAAAGGATTGGGTAAACGCACGGTAAATATGCGATTGCGTGATTGGGGAGTTTCTCGTCAGCGCTATTGGGGAACGCCGATTCCAATCATTTACTGCCAAGATTGCGGTGCTGTTGCGGTGCCTGAAAAAGATTTACCGGTCATTTTACCTGAAGATGTTTTGCTGACAGAACCCACTTCGCCCCTAAAATCCATGCCTGCATTTTATGAAGTGGATTGTCCTGATTGTGGCAAGCGCGCTAAAAGAGAAACGGATACATTTGACACGTTTATGGAATCTTCTTGGTACTATGCGCGTTATATTTGTCCTGATCAGCAACACGCCATGCTAGATGAACGTGTGCGTGATTGGATGCCTGTCGATCAATATATTGGTGGCGTTGAACACGCTGTGTTGCATCTACTATACGCGCGGTTTTTTTATAAAGTATTGAGAGATGAAGGGTTAGTGCAGGGCAATGAACCTTTTACGCGCTTATTGACGCAAGGCATGGTGCTAAAAAATGGCGCAAAAATGTCTAAATCTAAAGGCAATACCGTATCTCCTCAATTATTGATTGAGCAATATGGCGCAGATACAGTGCGATTGTTTACAATGTTTGCAGCACCACCTGAACAAACACTAGAGTGGTCAGATAGTGGTGTAGAAGGCGCGTTTCGTTTTTTAAAACGATTATGGATGCAAGCCAATCAGGCCAAAGCAGTGTTGGCGACACATTTAAATGCTGAGCTAAGTCCTCTAGCTTGGCATCAAACACCCAACGCCTGTCGTCGTGAAATACATGAGATTTTGTCTCAAGCCAATCAAGACATGGCGCAACTGCAATTCAACACAGTAGTTTCTGCAGCGATGAAACTTCTAAACTTATTGAGTAAAATAGAATTGGCTTCTTCAGTAGCACCTGCTCTATTATGTGAGGGGTACAGTATATTGTTACGTTTATTGGCGCCGATTACACCTCATATTACCCATCATCTATGGATTGCATTGGGGTTTGGTGGCGATATCTTATCAGCAGGTTGGCCTGAGGTAGATCAAACTGCATTGCACAGTGAAACCATGACACTGGCGGTGCAGGTGAATGGAAAATTACGCGCGCAAATCATAGTTTCGCATGATGCCAGTCAAGCGGTTATTGAGCAAACAGCATTGGCTGATTTCAATGTGGTGCGTCATCTAGCAGGAAAATCACCGATTAAGATGATTGTGGTACCTAAGAAGTTGGTCAATATTGTTGTGCGTGCATGACAGCAATTTTAGCCAAAAACGCGGAATTTGCTGCCTTGTTTTAACGCGTCGATTGAATAAGTCAGTGTTCGCAGTAAAGGGCGAGAAGCGTGCCCCCCTTTACAATTCCCTATACAGTTTTCAGTAATGGGGTTATTGTTATAAACCGATTTTATCGGGTAATTCTTACTGGTAAACTGTTGAAATAGAGAGAAAAAATAACGATGAATTATCGAGTAAACAGCATTATGACTGAAGAAGAAATCAAAAAAATCGCTCATCTTGCTTGTATTCAAGTGAACGAAGCAGAA
Organism: Gammaproteobacteria bacterium; assembly: GCA_030830425.1. Lineage (GTDB taxonomy): Bacteria > Pseudomonadota > Gammaproteobacteria > JAURND01 > JAURND01 > JAURND01. The sequence goes on along the minus strand of JAURND010000076.1, from coordinate 1,710 downwards.
ATTTATGGACATGCTGAAAGCTTAACCCGTATTCTGACGCTGATCGCGCATATTTCAGAACAGGATACAACAGACATAGCGCCTATGTTTTCGCCGCTAGACAGTTTGCTGACGACGCGAGAAGATGTTGCGACTGAAGTGAATCAGCGAGATACTTTGCAAAAATTAGCGCCGCAAGTAGAAAGCGGGGTGTATCTTGTTCCCCAAGTCATCGAATAGACGCTTAGTAAAACCTACATCTTTTTTTTGACTGCTGTGTTTTGCTGACGATGCCGATGCTCATTTGCGACCCAATAAACTGAGTTTCAGCTCTTTCGCATGCCTTGTATTCAAACAAAATACTGAGTTTTGCCGGAAGTTTAATCGACTCATCTCACTTTCAGGGAGAACGAGTATAAACTGTTTGAATTTAAGGGGGCAGCAGAACACTTCCCCCTTAAAAAACCCCCTGGTTTTGTCTCACATTGAAGTGAGACGAGTATAGATGATATCGCTCGCCATTTAAAACAGCCATGGCCTATGCTTTTGAAAACCAGTATTTTCATTGGCGAGCGGTATAAAATTGGCAATTTCATCTGCTTCACTTGTGGGAGCCACTGTAGGGCGGATGAAAGGTTACCAAAAACAGGCTAAAAAATTTTTAAGTTTTTTGGCGCCGCTGTATCCATTATTAACGATATTAAAAACCATGCCACATAAAACTATTGCAGAAATCTCTAAAGACCTTGCGGATAAAACTTATTCCAGCGAAGAAATCACACAAGATTTTTTAACACGTATTCAAACGCATGACCAACAGCTGAATAGTTTTATTTCCGTGACAAAAGACCTAGCACTGGCACAAGCAAAAGCTGCAGATGCGCGTCGTGCCAAAGGAGAAACGTCTCCGTTGTTAGGTATTCCCATTGCACACAAAGATATTTTCTGTACTGAAAGTGTGCGTACCACTTGTGGCTCTCGTATGCTGGATAATTTTATATCTCCCTATGACGCAACGTTGGTGACCAAACTGGCCGATGCCGGTTGTGTGTTATTGGGTAAAACTAATATGGATGAATTTGCGATGGGTTCATCCAATGAAACGAGTTTTTACGGTATTTGCAAAAACCCATGGGATTTATCGCGTGTACCCGGCGGATCTTCAGGTGGTTCTGCCGCGGCGGTAAGCGCAGGTTTAGCACCTATCGCCACAGGCAGCGACACGGGAGGTTCTATTCGCCAACCCGCAGCATTTTGTGGTATTACCGGATTAAAGCCCACTTATGGTCGCATTTCACGTTTCGGTATGATCGCATTTGCCTCTAGCCTAGATCAGGCAGGTATTATGGCTTCTAGCGCCCAAGACTGTGCGATGCTCTTAAACGCGATGGCGGGACATGACCCTAAAGATGCGACGAGCGCAGATTTCGCTGTTCCTGATTATACCGCTTCACTTCACCATTCATTGGCAGGAAAACGTATTGGTCTTCCCAAAGAATATTTTCAACAGGATTTAAATAAAGATGTACGCCAGGTTGTTGAACAAGCCTTAAACGAATTTAAAAAAATGGGCGCAACGATTCACGAGGTAAATTTGCCGAGAACTGCATTGGCAGTATCAACTTATTATGTGGTGGCATCGGCAGAATGCTCTTCAAATCTAGCGCGTTACGATGGCGTTCGTTATGGTTATCGTTGTGAGCACCCTAAAGATTTATTGGACTTGTATCA
>JAURND010000075.1 GCA_030830425.1 Gammaproteobacteria bacterium | reverse complement strand
TAGAAAAATTAATGCAAGAAGATAGCAGAATAAAATTAAGACTCGTTGGTTATTTAGATATCCCTCAAAGGCTACAAAAATTTTTTAACGATAAAAGAATAGCGCGTATTCCACTACAAAATTATTTGGATCTCCAAGTTAAAATTGCTGAATGCGACATTAATTTAATACCATTGCTTGTTAATGAGTTTACGCATTGCAAATCAGAGCTTAAATATTTTGAAGCAGCCATAGTCGGCACTACGAGTATCGCAAGTCGAACATTTATCTATCAAGAAATTATTCAAGATGGCGTAAATGGTTATTTAGCTGCTGCTGGTGAATGGTATGAAAAGATTAAAACATTAATTGATGGGCCAAAAGCGGATATTTCCCAGGTTGCCAATAATTATGCAAAGGATAATTATTTTGGGGAAAGTATATTAGCAAAAATTGAGCAGGTTTTTTAGCGGCAATAATTTCTGATTTTTTAGAAATTGCTAGGCTTTCAGTGATTGGTCATAGGTTTCTCAAACAAAATCTTTTCAACGAGCATACATATGGCATGGCCTAAAATCATATGGACTTGCTGAATAAAGGGTGTATCTGTTGAAGGCACTTGTAGGCAGATGTCGCAGAGATTGAAGAAAGTTTGTGTCCCTTCTCCAGTCATCCCGATTGTAAAAATACCTGCAGCACGCGCTGCTTCAAGCGCAAGCAATACATTTTTTGAGCTTCCTGAAGTGCTCAAACCAATGAAAAGATCATTCTTTTGTCCTAACCCCTTCAATTGTCGTTCAAACACTTGTTCGTAACCGTAATCATTTCCAATAGCAGTTAAAATAGAACTATCAGTGGTCAAAGCAATTGCAGGTAATGCAGGCCGATCAATATAAAACCGTGACACAAATTCACCCGCAATATGCTGAGCATCTGCCGCGCTGCCGCCATTTCCGGCAATTAACACCCGATTTCCCCGTTTAAATGTTTCAACAATCATGGTCGCAGCTTGATCGGTTTTCTCGAGCAGTGAGGCGTCATTTAAGCTGAGCGTTAGAATGTGGTGAGATTTTTCTAGATACTGTTTAATTTCATTTGTCATGTTAATATTCCTTTTTCACTGGGTGAGTGATGACTAGTGTATCATTCTTTTTTCTGATGAGAAAAAAATAACACAACAAACAGCAAAGATATCATTGGATAATGAGTGCTATAAATGAAAAAAATAGCGATACTGCTTGCAACCTATAACGGTGCTCAATTTCTGTCGGCGCAATTACTGTCGATTGAAAAACAAAGCCATGAGAATTGGTGTCTATATGTTTTAGAAGATGGCTCTTCAGACAAGACACTCGACATTTTAAAGGCATATCAAGAAAAATGGGGTGCATCGAAGTTAGTTATTTTTTTGCAGCCTAATCAAGGTGCTACGCGTTCTTTTTTAACGTTAATCTGCAATCAAACCATCCATGCGGATTACTATGCTTATTGTGATCAAGATGATATTTGGGGTTTAACCAAGCTTGAACGTGCGATTGATGTATTAAAAAAACAACAATGTGATATTCCATTGCTATATTGCTCTAGGGCTGAACTCATCGATACAAAGAATAAACCAATAGGTTGTGCCACAATTTATACCAAAACACCTTGTTTCGAACATGCCTTAGTTCAGAACATTGCTAGCGGAAATACGATGGTTTTTAATAATGCCACCCGACATTTACTCGCAATGATTGGTGTTGTTGATGTGCCTGTACATGATTGGTGGACTTATATTTTAGTCACAGCTTGTGGAGGAAAAGTATTTTATGACCCTGTTTCTTCTATCAAATATCGACAACACGCACGTAATTTAATTGGATATCATCGGCCGCGCACCGAACTTTCATGGAATAAAATATTTAGACGAATCCAAAATTTTTATCATTTATATAAAAAGCATGCCACTTATCTAAAGCGATTTTCTCACATCAGCTTATCTGCAAATAAAACCTTAGAGGCGTTTGAGAACAGTACAAAAAGTAATGTTATCCTGCGTTTATATTGGCTTTACCAATCAAAGGTATTTAGAAAAACAGCCTATGAAACATTGGAATTATATCTAGCAACGATTTTACATGGCTTGCTTGAAAGATTTAATCGACATAATGATGCCCAATGATAAACCCTAACCCAACCATTTCAATTTGTATCGTTGTTTTTCAAGAAAACATGAATATGTTAGGGCAGGTATTTGCCCATTTAAAAACAGCCATCTCAAAAACAAGTTCCGCACAATTTAAACTTTATATTGTCGACAATCATCCCTTGGGCCAATTGGAATCACCGCTAACCACATTGGCAGAATCAACGGTTCTTTATGAAAAAAATTTAGCCTTTGAATATATCAAAACAGGAAAAAATATAGGTTATGGGGCTGCCAATAATGTGGCGATTCGCGCTTGTGAGTCAGATTATCATCTTATTATGAATCCAGATGTGTTTGTATCTGCAGATACTTTTTCAAAAGCCATTGCTTATATGAAAACTCATCAAGAAGTCGGTTTATTGACGCCCAGTGTCTATGGGGTAGATCAAACAAGACAGTATTTATGTAAACAAAATCCAACGCTCTTTGACATGTTTCTGCGTAGTTTTTCGCCAAATTTTATCCGAAAATTATTTGCTCGCAGGATCTCTTTGTATGAAATGCGAGAAAAAAATTATGATCAGGAAATTAGAGATGTTCCTTTTCCAACAGGTTGCTTTATGTTTGCACGCACGAAAGTTCTGAAAAAAATAGGGGGTTTTGATGAACGATTTTTTTTGTATTTTGAAGATGCCGATTTGGGACGAAGAATCTTAAAAATTTCTCATTCTGCGTATGTCCCAGAAGTAAAGATTGTGCATCAATGGGCGAGAGAATCACGAAAGCGTTTTAAAATGTTTTGTATTATTATTAGATCTGGATTTTTGTATTGGCGTAAATATGGGGGATTGTATTAGTATAACCGGTTATACGGCTCTTGCCCCAATCGCATTTTTTGAGCATATTTTTTTATCAATCACTATTTTCCAGTAAAAGCACCAGCAATTCCCGCTACCCTTTAAAGTACTTAAAATAAACGTTTCTTTGTAAATTTTTTTCGTATAAATAACTGGCATTGCGGGTAATGCAAATCGGGGATTGCGAATGGGGAGCGCGCTTCTCTCCCTTTGTCGCGAGTACGAACTTGTTCAAGCGACGCGTTAAAACAAAGAAGCAAATTCTGCGTTTTGAGCAGGAATTGCTGTAAAAGCACTATCAATAGACTTAAATAATGCCTAAAACACTGTCAGCCTGGTTAACCGATATTGAAGGGTTACATCGTCAAACGATTGAATTAGGCTTGGCGCGCGTTAAAACAGTGGCTACTCGACTAGCGGTATTGCATTTTCCATGCCCGATATTTATGGTCGGCGGCACGAATGGAAAAGGCTCTTGTGTGGCTTTTTTAGAAGCCATATTGTCAAAAGCTGGCTATTATGTAGGTGCGTATACCTCTCCGCATCTGATCCGTTTTCACGAGCGAATACGTTTGTCTGGCAGCGAAGTGACAGATTCTCAACTCATCCAAGCATTTGAGCAAGTGGAGCAGGCGAGGGGAGTTGTTGCCCTAACTTTTTTTGAATTTACAACGTTAGCGGCATTGGTGGTTTTTAGTAAACAGTGCGTAGAAACATTAGAAAAACGACTAGATGCAATCATCCTTGAGGTCGGTTTAGGCGGGCGATTGGATGCAGTTAATATTGTTGAACCTGATGTCTCTATTGTGACAAGTATTTCGCTAGATCATATGGACTGGCTGGGAAAAACTCGAGCGCAAATTGGTTATGAAAAAGCCGGAATTTTTAGAAAAAATAAACCGGCTATTTGTGGGGAACCAAATCCTCCGCAGCGGCTTTTAGAAACGGCAAAAAATATCGGCAGTGAACTATATTGTGTGAATCAACATTTTAGTTTTAAACTAGAGCCATACTCAGCGCAAAAAGAACAAAGTTGGCATTGGGAAACTGTAGAAAAGCAATTTCCTTCTTTAGAAAAAACACTGAATCGACCTCATCAGCGCAATTTAAACCATTTACCCATCCCAAAATTACCTTTACAAAATGCAGCAACCGCATTAATGGCACTGACTTGTTTACAGTCTCGCTTCCCTAAAGTAGATGCGATGGCGATTTCCACAGGATTGCAAACGGCATTTATTCCTGGTAGATATCAGATCACTCAAGAAAATCCTCAAGTGATCTTAGACGTAGCTCATAATCCAGGGGCAGCGATTTATTTGGCTGAACAATTAAGAAAGCAGAAAACTTCAGGTAAAACAATTGCCGTAGTCGGCATGTTGTCTGATAAAGATATTTTTGAGACTTTACGCCCTTTATTGCCCATGATGCATACTTGGTATATTGCTAGTTTAGATGTACCTAGAGGCGAAAATTCAAAAATCTTAGCTTATTATTTGGACAAGCTGGGCGTAAATGCGGATGATGTTCACCCCAACGATACTATTTTAAGTGCTTTTCGGCAGGCCTTGCAAAGCGCAACCCCACATGACAGAATCGTGGTGTTCGGCTCTTTCCACGCAGTTGGGCCTGTACTGGAGAATATGCCTCTCTTACTTGAAGGCACTTGTTTTTAAAAAAATATACCGCTCTTACTTGAAAAGACTGGTTTTTAAAATACAGGAATGAAGAAAATGCGATTGGGGTAAGAGCGGTATAATCGGTTGAATTTAAGGGGGCAGAAGAATACTTCC
>JAURND010000074.1 GCA_030830425.1 Gammaproteobacteria bacterium | reverse complement strand
GCTCGCGCCCTTATTTATTCTCAAATGCACTTGCGCCGGTCATTACAGGTGCGTCTTTAAAAGTATTAGATATTTTGGAAAAAAACGATGAGTTGCGTCACCGTGTCCGTGAAAATAGCGCTTATTTCCGCAAGAACATGGAAAAATTAGGATTCACACTGGTGCCAGGCAGTCATGCAATTATTCCGGTGATGTTGGGCGATGCGAAGTTATCGGCAAAAATGGCAGAGGCTTTGCTCAAAGAAGGTATTTATGTGATTAGTTTTTCCTACCCAGTAGTGCCTCAAGGTAAAGCTCGTATTCGCACGCAAATGTCTGCAGGGCATACCCGAGAGCAATTAGATAAAGCGATTCAGGCTTTTGAAAAAGTGGGGCAGCAGTTGGGGGTCATCTAAGTATCAAAGTCGCCTCGTTTCGTTTGTGTTTTTCTTCTCCCCTTGGTAGAAAGTGTCCGTAAGGCGGATGAAGGGTTAGGGGGTGCCTTTATGATGGGAATGCGCCCCGTGGTCAAGCCACGAAGATTCGAATTATCTACAAATTACTATTTTAATGAGAAGGTCTTGATTTAATCGCTCACTTTTCTTGCATTTGCGTGAAGAAGTTTTATACTCAATTTTCACTTTAAAAAAATTGCTACTTAAAATAACTTGTCTGGAGAAATTATTTATGTCCATTAATGCTGACCTAGAGACGCCTATCTTCACTGAAACCACGCAAATGCACGCTGCTAAAAAAGCGCTGTTAAACAAAGAAGTTAAACATATAGATATCACGGGTATGAACTTTATTCCGTTGATTGATGCCATGCGAGATACAGCCTTTCAAGGTAGAAATTTGGCTAGAGCGGCAGATATTTATGATCAAATGTTAGGGGATTCTGAATGCGCGGTAATTTTATGTTTAGCGGGTTCTTTAATCAGTGCCGGATTGAAAAAAATAGTTGTGGATTTGATTAATCATCAAATGGTAGATGCCATTGTTTCTACGGGTGCAAATATCGTTGATCAAGATTTTTTTGAAGCCTTGGGTTTTAAACATTACCAGGGATCAGCACAGTTAGATGACGGACAATTACAAAAAATGGCTATCGATCGCATTTATGATACGTTGATTGACGAAGACGCATTGCGTGTCTGTGATCACACCATTTGTGATATTGCGGACAATTTAAAACCAGGCTCTTATTCTTCTCGTGAATTTATTCAGGCGATGGGAAAGTTTTTAGTTGAAAAATCAGTTGAAACGGATTCCATTGTGTTATCGGCCTATCAGAAACAAGTGCCTATTTTTGTCCCTGCTTTTAGCGATTGCAGCGCAGGCTTTGGTTTGGTTATGCATCAAATAAAAAATCCTCAGCAGCATGTCAGCATTGATTCAGTCAAAGATTTTCGCGAATTAACACAACTGAAAATTAAAAATAAAGAGACAGGCTTGTTGATGATTGGTGGCGGTGTGCCCAAAAATTTTGCACAAGATATCGTCGTTGCTGCTGAATTATTGGGTGAGGAAGCACCATTACATAAATATGCCATTCAAATCACGGTTGCAGATGAGCGTGATGGTGCGCTATCAGGCTCCACTTTGCGTGAAGCCTGTTCTTGGGGCAAAGTCTCAATGGTTTATGAGCAGATGGTTTTTTGCGAAGCTACCATTGCAGTACCGCTGATTACCGGCTATGCCTATAACAAAGGTGCTTGGAAACAACGCAAAGCTCGCCAACTTAATCAGGTTTTTGAACATCATGTCTGACTGGTCCATACAGCGTTCTCGCGATCTTTATAATATTGCTTACTGGAGTGATGGTTTTTTCGACATCAATGAACAAGGTCGTGTAGTGGCCTATCCGGATAACCATCATGGTCATGCGGGTATTGATTTCATTGAATTAGCCGAAACCATGCACCAAGCAGGTCTTACCTTGCCTATATTGGTTCGTTTTACGGATATCCTGAAACATCGTTTGCTGCATTTAACCCGCTCATTTAAGCGTGCGATTAAAGATTATGGTTATCAAGGTAATTTCTTAAGCGTATACCCCATCAAAGTTAACCAACAGCGTCGCGTATTAGAAGAGATTGTAAAGGTTGGTAGCGGTCTTGAAGCAGGCAGCAAGCCTGAATTGTTAGCTGTCTTGGGGCTTGCCAAACCGGGTTCTGTGATTGTTTGCAATGGTTATAAAGATCGTGAATATATTCGATTGGCGTTAATTGGTCAGCGTTTGGGGTACCGTGTCTATATTATTTTAGAAAAATTATCTGAGCTTGATATCGTCTTAGAAGAGTCAACAAAAATGCGTTTGTCTCCCTGCTTAGGGATACGAGTTCGTTTGGCAAATACGGGCGCTGGGAAATGGCAAGATACGGGAGGTGAAAAATCTAAATTTGGTTTTTCAGCCGCGCAAGTGCTCTCTATCGTCGAGCGCTTAAAAAAAGCAGGTCAACTAGCCTTACTGCAACTACTCCATTTTCATTTGGGATCGCAAATTGCAAATATCGCGGATATTCAGCGTGCCATGCGCGAATGTGCGCGTTATTACAGCGAGCTTCACGCATTAGGCGCACCCATTCATACCGTAGATGTAGGCGGTGGTTTAGGCGTTGATTATGAAGGCACGCGTTCGCGCAGTTTTTGTTCCATGAATTATTCCATTCAAGAGTATGCCAATAATATTGTGTATACTTTAGAAGAAGTTTGTAAAGAAAATAATCTTCCACATCCCACGATTATCACTGAATCTGGGCGCGCGATGGTCGCGCATCATGCGATGTTGATTGTCAACGTGATTGATATTGAAAGAAATGTCCCTGATCGTCCGCTCGTTCCTGTGGTTGCCGATGACGCTATGTTATTACGAGAATTGTGGGATGGATATCAAAACATTTCTGAACGTTCTGCTTCAGAAGTTTATCATGACGCGTGTCATTGGATGAGTGAAGTGCATAGCATGTATAGTTTAGGCATTATTAGTTTGGCAGAAAGAGCGCGCGCAGAAGAAATTTATATCGCCACTTGTATTAAGGCGCGAGATTTATTAAAGCATAGCGTACGATCTCATCGAGAAGTTTTAGATGAAATCAATGAAAAACTGGCCGACAAATTCTTCTGTAATTTTTCTATTTTTCAATCGTTACCAGATTCCTGGGCAATTGATCAAGTGTTTCCGATTATGCCGCTTTCCCGATTAAATGAAAAACCTACAGCGCGCGCCGTTCTACAAGATATTACCTGTGATTCTGATGGAAAAATTGATAACTATGTGGATGGAGAGGGCATAGATAGCACCCTGCCGCTTGTGCCTTATGACCCCACTAAGCCTTATTTGTTAGGGATATTCTTGGTCGGCGCTTATCAGGAAATTTTAGGGGATATGCATAATTTATTTGGCGACACACATTCTGTTCATGTGGAATTATCTGCCACTGAGACGGGTTATCAGCTCAGGCATCCGGTCAAGGGAGATTTAGTCGAAAACATGTTGCGTTACGTGCAGTTTGATACGCAAGAACTCATGAATGCCTATCGCCAACAATTTGAACGCGCAAAACTTTCTGATGAAGAAACTCAAGAATATTTAGAGGCCTTAAAAGAGGGATTGTGTGGGTATACCTATTTAGAAGACTAATGCATCTCTTACGGTAGCGACTTAGTGGCAATTCCCGCTGACCCTTATAAAGTCACAAATAAATAGAATCTCTGCAGCTTGAACGTGCTAGGTACCCTAAAAAAATCATATGAATACACCAAAAACTATTCTGCTGACAGGCTGTTCCTCAGGGATAGGTTTTTGCGCGGCTGTTCATTTGAAAAAACAAGGGTGGCAAGTGTTTGCGACTGTCAGAAAAAAAGACGATCAATCCCGTCTGGAAGCCCACGGAATCGCAACGATTTTAATGGATCTCAACGACAGCGCATCTATTATCAACGCTGTTCAAACACTACTTACACAAACAGGCGGCCAACTTTCTGCGTTGTGTAATAATGCGGGATTTGGTCAACCCGGTGCCATTGAAGACATTACGCGGGAGGTATTGCGCACACAATTTGAAACCAATGTATTTGGATTACAAGAACTGACTAATCAGATTCTACCCATCATGCGGCGACAAGGTTATGGGCGCATCATCAATATCAGCTCCATTTTAGGGCTCATGACCATGGCATATAGAGGCGCTTATTGCGCGTCTAAATACGCATTAGAATCTTTGTCTGATGGATTGAGATTAGAATTGCAAGGGTCTGGTATTTTTGTATCGTTAATTGAGCCTGGGCCCATTCGAAGTGAATTTAGAAACCGCGCAGAAATGGCATATAAGCAGCACATTCACCCTGAAAACAGCGTCCATAAAGACAGTTATTTGAATTTAATTCGGAATATGGAGCGACTTAAAAAAGATTCTATATTTACGTTATCCCCAGAAGCTGTTGTGAAAAAAATACAACATGCCCTAGAAAGCAAACACCCTAAGATTCGATATCGTGTTACTTTTCCTGCCTATGTTTTAGCATTATTAAAACGTTTTTTGCCCGATACATGGATGGATGGGATATTAAGACGCATAATGAAAAGTGAGACAATTGAAGCGTCAACCAAGAAATCTCTGTGATAGCAATTCCCGCCTAAAACATGAGAGCTTCTGAAAAGTTCTCACTTCACTGTCGTGGTATTTCCTGACAAAAAAGTACGTATGCGCTTGTCTGACTGCATCAATAAATAATGGCCTTGTGCATTTATGCCAACACCAATTCCGCTATAAGTTATGCCATCACAGAGCAGCTGTATCGATTTTCCCAACCAGCTGTCTTTTTGTTTCCATTCATCCATAAAAGGATTCAATCCGGTGGCTGAAAATTTATTCAGATAAGCAATGACCTGGTTAATGATTTCAGCAGATAGTTGATTTCTATCCTGATATTGATGAGTGAGTTGTTGTAATGAGGTCCACGCTTGGTCAATGTGCGCTTCTTCAGCAGCTTGCATATTCACATTTACCCCGATACCAATCACCAGATCACACAACCGTTTAGAGACTGCTTGAATCTCTATTAAGATGCCTGCCATTTTAAGCCCATTGACAACGACATCATTTGGCCATTTAAGCAATATCTGATCGTTTAGCCCGATGATATTTTCAATGGCTTGGCAGACTGCTAAGCCAACCACCAAACTTAATCCCGATAATTCGCAGATGTCTTTTTGGATGGAATACAGCAAGGAAAGATAAATATTCTGACCAAATGGCGAATGCCATACCCGGTTCATGCGTCCTTTTCCTTGTGTTTGGAATTCAGCCAAACAAACACGCATTTTTTTGTCGAAAGAAATATTTTTTTTCAGATAATCGCTGGTGGATCCAACGCTTTCTAATACATCTACGCGAATAGATTTATCCTGCAATAGCTTTTTTATTTTTTTATCATTCAGTAAAATCAAGGGTTCTTCCAAAAGATAGCTTTGTTCTGTCATTGCTGATGAGTGTTTAGCGCTCGATGCTACAGTTTTTGGTGTAAATCAGTGCCAGATTACCCGAAAAGATCAGATTAGCGTTTAGTGTTGGATATGCCATCTAAAATTAGATCATTTCCACTCCACCTTCATGAGCATGATAAGCGAATTTTTTATGCATACCCTAAAATAGCTGTTTTTAACAGCTAGCAGCAAAAACTGCGGAATCGAGTTTAAATACAAGCTTTTATTTTTAATACAAGGCCATCAGCGCCGACAATGCGCACTTGCGTGCCTGTCGGCAAATTAGGTCCTTCTACTGTCCAAATGCTATCATCCAGTCTGATCATCCCTCGTCCATTTTCAATGGCTTTTTCGAGTATGACTGTTCGTCCGATATATTGTTCTGTTCGTCTATTGAGCCTAGGTTGATCTGATTGAATGGGATTTTTGCGGAAATATTTTCGACTTATCGCTGCACAGACCAGCAAACTGAATGCAAATATCATGAGCTGATATGATCCGGGTAAGTGGTCAAACAATAAAAGACTAAATCCCACAAAAAATGTTGAGATCGCTATCCACAATAAAAATCCACTATTTATAATCAGTAATTCAATAATCAGCAGAATAATGCCAAAACCAAACCAGTACCAATGTGTCAAGATAGATAAAAAATGGGACATGTTTCACCTATATTTTTCGTGTGAAAATAATTTTCCGTGATATGACACTTTCAAATATACTCACTCTACTTCAAGATGCTGATTTTTGCATCTTTGAAGTGAGACAAAACCAGGAGGTTTTTTAAGGGGAAGTGTTCTGCTATCCCCTTAAATTCAAATAGATGATACTGCTCGTATCAAAAAAGCAGATACATTAAAATTCTCACATTCAAGTACGAGCAGTATAGGTTGCACTATTTATCAGAAAAAGCCTGTTTAGCAATCTCACCAATGCCAGCGACCGAACCAATGACGC
>JAURND010000073.1 GCA_030830425.1 Gammaproteobacteria bacterium | reverse complement strand
TTTTAAAAACCAGTGTCTTCAAGTAAGAGCGGTATATAACCATCAGCAATTCCAGGCAACCTTAAAAGCGCTAAAATAAAGGGTTTCTGGTAAAAGTTATTCGCCTTAAATAAGGTCATTATTGACAACCACATGAGGAATGATTAAGCGTGAGATGGCGGTTCTCCCCCTTAATCGCGAGCGTGGACTTGTTGCGGCGATACGTTAACATCAGGAATCAAATTCCGCATTTTGAGCCAGAATTGCTGTACAGCCATCAATCCCAGAGGATCATCCGTATGCCAATACCCACGCCAGCAAAAATTCATCAAGTCATGAAGGAACATGAAGTGAAATTTGTCGATTTGCGTTTTACGGACACAAAAGGCAAAGAGCAACATATTTCTGTCGATGTCGATGTGGTTGATGATGAGTTTTTAAGGCTCGGAAAAATGTTTGACGGCTCCTCGATTGCCGGCTGGAAAAAAATCGACGAATCGGACATGATTTTAGCGCCAGATTTAAATACAGCATTCATGGATCCTTTTTTTGAAGAAGCGACTTTAGTATTAAGATGTAACATCATCGATCCGATCACGATGAAAAGTTATACCCGTGATCCACGCGCGGTAGCGTATCGCGCAGAAGACTATCTAAATAAAAGTGGTTTAGGTACCGATTGTTATATCGGTCCTGAACCCGAATTTTTTATTTTTGATGATGTGCGTTGGAAAGTAGACATAGATCAAGCATTTTTCCATATCGATTCTGAAAGCGCTGCTTGGAATTCAGGCAAAAAATATGAGCAAGGGAATACAGGCCACAGACCTAATATTAAAGGTGGTTATTTTCCTGTCCCACCCGTTGACGCTTTTCAAGATATCCGTTCAGCCATGTGTTCAACGTTAAAAAGTTTAGGCTTGAAAGTAGAAACCCATCATCATGAAGTAGCTACAGCAGGTCAAAGCGAAATCAATTTACGTTTTGATACGTTATTGGCCAAAGCAGATGAAATGCAATTGTTCAAATATGTTGTACAAGGTGTTGCGCATGCTTTTGGGAAAACTGTGACCTTTATGCCAAAACCATTAGCCGGAGATAACGGAAATGGTATGCACTGTCATTTATCTATCTTTAAAAATGAGAAAAATTTATTTGCAGGAGACAGATATGGCGGTCTATCTGAATTAGCCTTGAATTTTATTGGCGGTATTTTCAAACATGCCAAGGCTTTAAATGCATTTACAAACCCGACAACAAATAGTTACAAACGTTTGGTGCCTGGTTTTGAAGCGCCTGTGATGCTCGCTTATTCTGCACGAAATCGTTCTGCCTCTATTCGGATTCCACATGTGCATACCCAGAAAGCTCGACGAATTGAGGTAAGATTCCCAGATCCAATGGCTAATCCTTACTTAGCATTTTCAGCGCTTTTGATGGCCGGTTTGGACGGCGTGAAAAACAAAATAGACCCAGGAGCTGCGATGGATCATGATTTATATGAACTCTCCGCTGAGCAGTTGAAAAAAGTGCCTCGTATCTGTGTATCCTTAGAAGAAGCCTTAGCGTCATTGCAGGAAGATCATCAGTTTTTATTGGAAGGAGATGTATTTAACAAAGACTTGATTGACGCCTATATTAAATTGAAAATGCAAGAAGTGACACGATTAAGCGCTGCACCGCATCCGATCGAATTTGACATGTATTATAGTTAGACAGCAGCAATTTCCATCGCCTTCTGAGTTGGCTGTTCCATCTTTGTTTCTCTAAAAATACTTATGAAATTAGATATCCCCGCATTTTCTACAGTTCGTGTCCTGGTTGTCGGAGACCTCATGCTAGATCGTTATTGGCAGGGAAATGCATCTCGCATTTCTCCCGAAGCGCCGGTACCTGTCTTGCATGTGACTGATACTCAAGATCGCCCTGGCGGTGCGGGTAATGTTGCGTTGAATTTAAAAGCTTTGGGATGTCAAGTCTCTTTGATTGCTGCTATCGGTCAGGATGAGGCGGGTGATGTGTTAGAAAAACAGCTCACTCAGGCAAACATCGATTGTCATTTGCATCGTTTTTCTGATTTTACAACCATCACTAAATTGCGAGTATTAGGTCGTCATCAACAACTTGTGCGATTAGATTTTGAAGCCTCATCAGCGTCATTAAAAACCGAGGATTTGATTTCTGACGTCAAAAAAATATTGGGGCAGGGTATTGATGTTTTGGTGTTATCGGATTATGCCAAAGGCACTTTGCACCATGCTCAAGCGTTTATTGCCGCAGCCAAAGCATTAAACATCCCAGTTTTAGTTGATCCCAAAAGTTTAGATTTTAGTTTATACAAAGGCGCCACGATCATCACCCCTAACCAAAAAGAATTTGAAGCCATTGTAGGACGTGTTTCTGATGATGAAGATTTAATTGCTAAAGGGTATGCGCTATTACAAAATTACGATATTTCCGCATTGCTAGTTACGCGCAGTGAGCACGGCATGACGTTGATCTCCTCAGAGATGTCGCCCACGCATTTTCCTATCCAAGCTCGTGAAGTTTATGATGTGACTGGGGCTGGTGATACGGTCATTGCCGTCATGGCTGCAAGCTTAGCTGCAGGGGAATCTCTGAATAAATCAGTCATGTTAGCCAATGTGGCAGCAGGGCTAGTCATTCAAAAGCTAGGCGCTGCGGCAATTTCAATAGATGAATTACGCCGGGCGATATCACAAGAAATGAGTCATTCGCTCACGCCTGGATGTATCGTAACCGAAGAAGCCTTGATGTCAATACTGGAAATTCTTCGAGCGCAAGGTGAAACCATTGTGATGACCAATGGTTGTTTTGATATTTTGCATGCAGGTCATGTGCAATATTTAGAGCAAGCAAAAACACGGGGAGATCGTTTGATCGTTGCCATTAATGATGATCAATCTGTTCGTCGCCTAAAAGGAGAAAATCGACCGATAAATGGATTACAAGACCGTATGTCAGTCGTTGCAGGATTGCGCGCAGTAGACTGGGTTGTTTCCTTTTCTGAAGATACGCCCGAGCATTTAATTAAACGGGTTGAGCCAGATATACTCGTGAAAGGTAAAGATTATTGTGTCTCGCAAATTGCGGGCGCAGATCATGTATTGTCTAAGGGCGGGAAAGTAGAGTTATTATCGTTTAAGGAAGGCTATTCGACATCTAAGCTCATTGCAATAATTTCTACGACTATTTGAAAAGCCTAAAAAAGTGTAACTATACTCATTCAACCTGAAAGTACGCTCTTTTTCACCTTCAGGTTGAGACAAAACCAGGGGGGTTTTTAAGGGGGAAGTATTCTTCTGTCCTGTTAAATTCAACCGATTATACCGCTCTTACCCCAATAGAATTCTTTTCAGCATATTGTTTTAAAAACCAGTACC
>JAURND010000072.1 GCA_030830425.1 Gammaproteobacteria bacterium | reverse complement strand
CATCTGCATTAATGTGATTTTTATAGCCGTAGTCGTTTTCATGACTTTTTTTGTCCAACGGGCATCTGTGTCTTTTTGGCGCAAAACATGCACGCTTTTGTTTTTCCATGTTTCGGGTTGTAAAGTGGATGGTTACCTTTTTTAAAAATATACCTAACTTGTCAGGCAAGTTTTTTGAAATGCACAGATGATTTTATATGTCGCATCTGCATTGATTGGATTTTTATAGCCGTAGTCGTTTTCATGGCTTTTTTATTCAATAGGCATCTGTGTCTTTTTAGCGGGCTCTTTTGAAATTTAAGTGGATAAACATGAAATTGGTACTAGGTTGATAAGCAGAGGTATGCATGTGTCGTTCCCGCGAAGGCGGGAATCTATCCTAGGGTGGCAGTGACTTAAGGTGCTTTAGGATAGAGCAAGAGACGAAAAATAAGATTAATCTAAAACTGCTTGCCAAACATGGATGGGTTCCCGCATTCGCGGGAATGACATACTGGCGGGAATGATATACCGCTCTTACTTGAAGGTACTGGTTTTTAAAAAAATATGCTGAAAAGAATTCTGTTGGGGTAAGAGCGGTATAACCTGTTGAATTTAAGGGGGCAGCAGAACACTTCCCCCCTTAAAAAACCCCCTGGTTTTGTCTCACTTCAGAGATGCAAAAACTAGCATCTTGAAGTGGAATGAGTATAGATGTGTCGTTCCCGCGAAGGCGGGAATCTATCCTAGGGTGGCAGTGACTTAAGGTGTTTTAGGCGCATAAACGAACAATGGGAGAGTCATGATGTCAAGGACAAAAAGAAACGAAGCAAAAGGTACTTTCGTTTCAATCACTTACTTTGATCCTGTGCTTACTGAGAAGGATCTTCAACTTGAAGGAATCCTCCGACCACTTTACGATGCGCTTACTCAATATACACCAACTGGGCGGTGGAATGGTGCTGCTAAGCTTGATGCTACTGGTGTGCTTATGGCGGCAATTCGTGGAGATATAGCAGCATTAGAGCGCAGACTCATGCCAGCCAACAAGACAGTGTTTATGGGGCTCATTACCAAAGGAAATCTTGGAGCGACGATCGCGACACAATTAGCCACGATTGCGACTCCAAGAAACGATAGCAAAAGTCACAAGCCCATCAGCATTGAAGATTGGATCGATTTTTTACTCAAAAATTACAGAAAAAATCATGCAGCATGTTTAGATCGTGAACTCAAGAGTCAGCCCATATTTGGGTCTGAGGGTTTATTGGAAAAAATCAACGCATATTTACCAACAGAAAATCAGGTTCAATTAGCCATCAGTCAACATTCGCCTGCCTTTTTCAAAAATGAGCTAGTCAAGAATGGCTTGAGTGAAGTCAGGCCTGACATAGGAGAACAATTCCTTTTATATGTTGCGCAGGGTGGGCAAGATCAAGCTGAAGCCATGTTAAGCAATAATCCTGCTTTGGCCTGGTACTCGGGCAGCGTTACCGATCGATCCAAACGCCGCTTTACGAATATCACCGCTTTTCAATATGCCGTATGGGCGATGGATTGGCATATGTGGACGATGCTGTTAACACGCATGCCTAGGGCTGAAGCCGCAAAACAGTTACAGGACTGGGATAACCGTACGGATGGACGGCGCAACGGATATGGCCAACACACAAGCTCTCTGGATTCTCTGATCGGGGCATTAAAACAATATAACAATCATTATTCTGTTTGGAGTAATGCCAATCGTAAACTTCAGTGTTCCAAAATCATCGATAGCGCTCTGTGGGACTTGGTCGAACACGCAGTGAATCAACTTTGCGATCCATTGTTTGATCTAGAAGACCGAACATTCACCGAAACCAGCTTGTTGCGGATGAGACGGGGTTATATACGAAAGCTTGATGGCGAATTGTTCGACGGCGAATGGTTTCCGTCGGCGTGTGCATGGCCTCCCGCGAGTGAGCACCAAAACGTTTTCGATCATCGTTGCCCAGTTGAGCAGTGGCGCGACGCTGTTAGGGGCCGGATCTTTGGCCTCCAAAAGCTGTCTTTCGTCCGCACTGAGCAGTTGAAACTGCTGCGGTCTGATCTGTTGCGTTGTTTGAGCGACGCACCTGCCGATGCTAAAATCGACATGCAGCAGTCGGAGTCTGCAAGTCCGCAGTCGTCTTGCACAGTTTGTTAAATCAGCAACCCACGAGCGAGCCTCACCCATTAAATCACTAGGCGCATATTTTTTGGCATTTTGTTTCGCGCAAACAAAGTGCAGCGATTAACCCGAGTACAAATCCGACAGGAATGATTGCTAGCGCCAGTTGATAGTCACTGGCGGCATAAATCCCCACGCCATTGACGATGGTATGGTTCCATCTGAGCCCCATGAGCCAGCCAAAAAATGGTTGCAAGATTCCCCCCGCCATAATTAATGTAGCGGCCAGTCCGCTAGCAGTGCCTGTTAAAGCAGCGGGATTGCTTTCTGCGATGAGTGGGTAACTGATAATTTGTGCGCTCGTAAAAAAACCCAACGCAAAAAATAATAAAATGCCCAGTGATTCTGAGATGTGCGGCAAATCAATAATCATGGCGATGATGGCTAATGAAATCAGGGCACAGATAATCATGGGTAATTTTCGTCGCCCTATAAAACCAGATAGCCAGCCAATGAAGGGAGATCCAATAATCGTGCCAATGAAAATAAATGAGGTTACATTGGTGGATTCAGGATGTGTGAGATGATGAACCTGGGTCAGATAAAGACTTCCCCAGATAGCGCCGAGTAGAAAAATCGGTAGATTTAAACAAGCAGTATAGAGACCCGCTAACCAATTTTGGCTATTTTTTAAGGCTTTGATTAACGTTTGCCAAAAACCAGTTTGTGTTAACGTTTGATGCTGAGATTTGACATATATTTCAGCGCCTGCGGGGAAATCCTGGACGATCATAAAAATGGCGATTAATATTGCCGCGCCGCATAGGGCATCGATCATGAGTGCTTGTCGCCAACCGAAGGTATCCATGAGCCATGTAAGCGGTGTTTGTGCAACCATACCGCCTAACATGGCCATGGTCACGATTAATCCCATGACGACACCTAAAAATTTGGGCGGAAACCAGCGAGATGCTAAGCGCATACAGCTTAAAAAACAAAATGCGGCCGCACTGCCGATCACAAAGCGGCAAAGTTCAGCGATCCAAATATGGGTTGCAATTGCAAAAATAGCGGTACCACTAACGGAAAGCGACATGGCTGTTAAAATGGCTTTTCTGGTAGATGTGCGATCTAAAATAATGCCTGCTGGGAACAAAAATAAAATATTGGCATAAAAATAATACGCAGATAAATGGCCTAAAGCAGCTGCATTGATGTGAAATGCCTGCATTAAAAAAGGATTAATCGCATTGAACATATTCAGCTGAACAAATTCATAAAAAAAATAAAGTGAGGCTGTAAAACAAACCAACGATGCTTTTGTTAAGTGATAGGGATAATCAACCAGAGAAGTGGTGGTGTGATGATCATTAGTAGGGGTTATGTGCATGATATGGACCTATGTATACGCATTCAACCGGAAGTTACGGTCTTTTTCACCTTCAGGTTGAGACAAAACCAGGGGGTTTTCGCGAAGCGTCCCGACGAAGGTCAGGATCCATGCACCCCCTTAAATTCAACCGATTATACCGTTCTTACCCCAATAGCATTTTTTTCAGCATATT
>JAURND010000071.1 GCA_030830425.1 Gammaproteobacteria bacterium | reverse complement strand
CAGGAAAATTACGCGTGGAAGGAAAAGAATACATCGTCAAAGATGGCGATGTGCTGCATTTTCGTTTTAACGTTTAGCCAAAGCGATCCCTTGTTCTCCCTTTTTTGACTTTTTTATAATTTTCTGGATTTTTAAGCGCCATTCGCCCGCAAATATCTATCACAATATCCGTCAACCTGAAGGTACGGTCTTTTTTACCTTCAGGTTGAGACAAAACCAGGGAGTTTTTCGCGAAGCGTCCCGACGAAGGTCGGGATCCATGCCCCCTTAAATTCAACAAGTTATACCGTTCTTACCTCAATAAAATTTTTTTCAGCATATTGTTTTAAAAACCAGTACCTTCAAGTAAGAGCGGTATAACCCCTTTTTTTAACATCTCTTCAGCGGCTTCTGAACGATAGCCGCTACCCCCCCAAACACGTTTACTTCTCTTCGGGTTGCAGACCTGCTTTAATTTGCTAATTCTCTTCTCGCGCATTTCTCTTTTTCTATCAAAAAGTTCGACACAAAAAACGTATTCATAGATAAAAAAACACAAATTTCTAGCGGAGTCTTAATAAAACCTTAAGGTTCATCGTTTATATTACTTAAAGTTAAAGCGACAGAACAACCATAGCATATGGAGAATGATGTTTTAACAATCAAAGATATGGAACTTGATTCCTGATTGATGATGCAAGCAAAAAACAAGTTTCCGCTTGCTATCAAAGCATTATAAGAGGGCAAAAATTTCTATGGCAGTTTAATTATCTTTGAACAGCTGTGTTCATAAAAATAGCATAGTGGCGACTAATGAAATTTCAAGTGGCATTTTTCACAATTGATATAAGCATTTGCGACACACATTTATTTTGAACATATTAATATTAATGTTAATGATTGGAGAAAATATATGAGCAAAGAACAGAAGCGGGAAGAAAGACAGAAAAAAGTAAACGCTATTCCAGATTCAAAAAATCAAGAACTAGCGGCTAAAAATGAAAGAAACTTAACAGCACTATTATCAAAAAAAATACTACAAGATAAAGTTCATGTAACTGCTCTGGTTAACATAATCACGGCATACATTTGGAACAATGATTTTCCTTTTTTCAAGCTATATAGGGCAGTCATAAAGCATTTAAATCTAAGTGGTGCTCATCTAAGTAATTTGGAACTAAATAGTGTTCAGTCTCATAATGCTGACTTTTCTCGTGCTTTACTCACTCATACCAAGGGAGTTAATGTTAACTTTGAGGGTGCTAACTTTAGTGATGCTACACTCATTAATGCCGAATTAAATGGTGACCTCAGGAATGCTAACTTCACTCGTGCTATATTAGAAGGTGCAGACCTAAGTGGTAGCAATCTAACAGGTGCTGGCTTCACTCACGCCAACCTAACTGGTGCTCACCTAGGTAGCGCTAATTTAACGGGTGTTAACTTAACGGGTGCTAACTTAACTGATGCTAACTTAACTGATGCCAACTTAACGGGTGCTATCATCACTCCTAGTACTATCTTAACCCGTGTAATTGGCTTTAACTCCACAAGCAGTAGTTCATTAAGCAGTAGCTCATCAAGCAGTAGCTCATCAAGCAGTAGCTCATCAAGCAGTAGCTCATCAAGCAGTAGCTCATCAAGCAGTAGCTCATCAAGCAGTAGTTCATCAAGAAGCAGTAGTTCATCAAGAAGCAGTAGTTCATTAAGCTCCAGTTCAAGTCTTTTTGGAGCAGGAAATGCTTCTCTTGAAGATGAAAAAAGGGGCGATAAACTGGGAGTTGTACGTGGTTTACAACTGTTTGTTCCTGCTGCTGCTGCTGCTGCTGCTGCTTCTGCTTCTGCTTCTGCTTCTCCTCTTAAGCGAAAACAGAGGCAAGCAGAAAACGAGACTGATGCCCAGAAAACACCATCTTTAAAGAAATTAGCAACAAGACCTTGAAAATCAGCAATTTTCGCATTTTTGGCGGGAATTGCTGCATCATCATGGCACATTTGCTTCATTCGAACTGGTTTTAGGGTTGGGATGAAGCAGATGTTTCCTCTTCCCTGGTTTTTTCACTCAATGCGTTTGCTTGAGAGATACCTGCCATATAGGCACTCATGAGTTGTTCACGCATAGATACCTCTATTGTTAACGATTCTTCATAAGGATAAAGGTAATACAGCGAACCCAATCGTGTGATTAAAAAAATATAGGCGGCTACTTTTTCAGACTTCAATTCATCATCAGTCGGTATTTTTGCTACGGCAGATATGACCAAAGACACAGGATTAATCACTTGCTCAAGATAAGCCGCGGGAAGGTATGTTTTATTGAAAATTATCGAAAAAATTTCTTGAATTTCTGGCTGATTGATTTGTGCTTCAAGCCAAATTGCCGAGCATTCAATCGCTGCATTTAATGCTAAAAACGCGTTTTTTTTAGTTTGGAGGTGTTCCGCTTGATCAAATGGAACTTCTCTTTTTTGTGCGATTAAAAGTTGCTGACTACAGCTCTCAAACATCATCGCAAATACCCGTCTAATAGATTCCATTTTTATTTGGTGGCTTTTTTTCGTTGTAGTATTCACACTTAAAAGATTGTCAAAGCGACCATCCATAAATATTTGATTGATCGCTTTTATTATGCCTTGTTTTACTAAAGCAGAGTCTGCGCCAAGTAACCGTGAGCGTAATTCACCAAGCTGATCATGAAATCTAGACAAATCTCCTTCATCCATAGCTATTTGACGAGGCAATCTTTTATCATCAAACATTATTTAACTCCTGATCATTGAGTGCTGTAAGCGTGAATAACTGCGATATCATCACCTGCGCCGTATCTGTCATCGCTAGTTTCTTTGCAGCCATGGCTATATCGAATAATTGATGCTTGTCGCGATAAAAAGTGGACAAACATGCTGCTAGTTTAGGCGAATCGCATTGATGCTGAGACATCCATATCGCTGCATGTCGGTCAGCTAAGTATCGCGCATTTTTAGTTTGATGGTCATCGATGGCATGCGGATAGGGAATCAAGATGCTGGCAACGCCTACTGCCATGATTTCTGAGACGGTAGACGCACCAGCTCTGCAGATAACAACATCTGCCCAAGCGTAGGCTTGCGCCATATCTGCGATGAATCCAGAGACGCGCGCAGAAATATGCAATGATTCATAGCGTGCTCGGGTTTGAGTGATTTGTTGTTGGCCTGCGGAATGCCATATTTCTGGGCGTTCTGCTATTGGCAATAGCAAAATGGTTTGAGGGATAATTTCATTCAACCAGGCAGCGCCTTGACTACCCCCTAAAATTAATATCCTTAGCGGAGCATTCGGATCTTGCCACCTTGTCTTAAATCGCTGTTCAGGGGGAGCAATGGCTAAAATTTCTTCGCGGATTGGATTACCGCATGTGATCGCTTTTAGGGATGCGGGAAAAGTATTGGGGAATGTCTGAAATACTTGGGAAGCCAATCGACTCAAATAGCGATTAGTGCTGCCTAAAATGGCATTTTGTTCGTGCAACGTCAGTGTTTTACGCAACAACCAAGCTGCTAGCCCGCCTGGTGCGCTCACATAACCGCCGAACCCCAGTACAATATTAGGTTTGATTTGGTGGATAACACGAATGGCTTGTAAGGTGGCTAAACTCAAGCGAAATGGGGCTATCAGCAATGCCAGTAGCCCTTTACCTCTAATGCCTTGCATGTTGAGATGATGGATAAAAATGCCAGAGGGCGAAACGAGCTGATTTTCTAGACCTTGAGACGTACCCAGCCAATGTATCGTTACGCCTATTTTTTGTAATGCTTTGGCGACTGCTAATGCTGGCAGGATATGGCCGCCTGTGCCACCGGCCATAATTAAGATTATTTTATTTTTAGTAGACATCTATACTGCTCGTACTTGAATGTGAGAATTTTTATGTATCTGCTTTTTTGATACGAGCAGTATCATCTATTTGAATTTAAGGGGGCAGCAGAACACTTCCCCCTTAAAAACCCCCTGATTTTGTCTCACTTCAAAGATGCAAAAACCAGCATCTTGAAGTGGGATGAGTATATTCCCTCAACCTATTGCATAATAACTTAAGCCCTGTGCAACCAATATTGCTGAGTCATACAAATTACGTCCATCAAAAATGACGGGATATTTTAACGACTGACGAATCTTTGCAAAATCAGGGGCTTTGAATTCATCCCACTCTGTGACAATCGCCAATACATCTGCACCTACTAATGCCGAATATAGCTGTTTGGCATATTGGATATGAGGGTGATCTGGATAAATTTTTTGCGCTTGTCGTTGCGCAACTGGGTCATAAGCGCATATTTTCGCCCCTGCTGCTAATAAAGACTCAATGAGTACACGACTGGGCGCTTCTCGCATATCATCTGTATTTGGCTTAAACGCAAGTCCCCATAATGCAATGGTTTTTCCTTTTAAATCATCGGCAAAATAATGAGATATTTTTTGAAATAATAGGTGTTTTTGAGTGTCATTAACAGTCTGAGTGGCGCGAATTAAAGGCATATCATAAGCAGCCAATTCTCCCATTTTAATCAATGCGCGTACATCTTTAGGAAAACAAGATCCACCAAAACCACAGCCAGCCATTAAAAAATGCGGGCCAATGCGAGCATCAGAACCGATCCCCTGACGAATCATCTGAATATCAGCACCAAAAAATTCTGTCAGATGGCTAATTTCATTGATAAAACTAATACGCGTGGCTAAATAAGCATTCGCTGCATATTTTGTTAGCTCTGCAGAAACGATATCCATCGTCAAAAATTTCGACTCACTATCTTGAATCGCGGCATATAATGCAAACATCTGTTGTGATGCGCGTTCGTGATCAGTACCGATAATCATGCGATCTGGTTTCATGAAATCTGCGATGGCGGCTCCTTGTTTTAAAAACT
>JAURND010000070.1 GCA_030830425.1 Gammaproteobacteria bacterium | reverse complement strand
ATGCTCACTTTCAAGTACGAGCAGTATATAATTCTCCATGAGCAGTCAGCAGTCATTTATTTTCTAGAACTGCAGCTTCACATATCAAAGTATTGACCAGCAGACCACAAAAATACAGCGTTTCTGATAAGCAAAGTAAAATTGTAAACAACCCCTAAAACAGGAGACCTACCATGTTCAATATACTCAGTGCACTCGGCATTCAAGAAGTTTATGCAGATACTGCTGCATCCTTAATGCCTAATTTGACTGCATCACATGTTGCGCCACCACCGCCTTCAGGAGGCATCATGTCTCTGCTTCCAACGCTTGTTATTTTTGCATTGGTCTTTTACTTTTTATTGATTCGCCCTCAAACTAAAAAAGCGAAAGAACAACGCAAACTAATGGAAAGTATTGCAATAAATGATGAGGTATTGACAACAGGAGGAATAATCGGTCAAGTTATCCGTGTTGCCGATAATCATGTGGTGCTTAAACTAGCCGAAAATACCGAAGTTGTTTTTCAAAAAGCAGCGATTGCGATAGTACTGCCTAAAGGAACATTACAGTCAATATGATTAATCAATACCCCCTCTGGAAATATCTATTGCTGATAGGTGCCATTTTTTTAGCCATTCTTTATGCCTTACCCAATGGCTTTGGTGATGATCCAGCGATAGATATTTCGGTAAAAACCACTGCAATAATGGCGCCTGATATTCAAGATAAAATCAAGCAATCTCTGTTAGCGCATCAGATTCCCCATTTATCTATTGACCCCCAACAAGAAAATATTTTGGTTCGTTTTTCTTCTACAGACGACCAGCTAAAAGCACGTGATATTCTTAAAACAACACTGGGTGATGACTATACGGTGGCTTTGAATTTAGCACCTAAAACACCGCGCTGGTTACAAATGTTAAATGCACATCCTATGAAATTGGGATTAGATTTGCGCGGAGGTGTGCATTTTCTCTTAGATGTAGATACGCAAACGGTGGTTACAGCTAGAGAAGAAGGTGATCTCACGAATATGATCGCTGATATGCGTGATAAACAAATACGTTATTCACAAGCATTTCGACAAGATAAAAATCTTGTTTTTCAATTTCGCGATCAAGAAACTTTAGATAAAGCCACTGATTTATTAAAAAGAAGTTTTACAGATTATACTTTTGATAAATCTACCCATCCTGATTTTTCTATCACAGCTAATTTTACACCAGTTGCGATCACTGCTATCACAAATTATGCGGTGGATCAAAACATGACTACGCTCACCAACAGAGTCAATGAATTAGGCGTGAGTGAAGCCCTTGTTCAGCGTCAAGGTCAAACGCAAATTAGTATTGACTTGCCTGGCATTCAAGATACTGCCCGAGCTAAAGATTTAATTGGCAAAACGGCAACTTTACGTTTTCACCTGGTAGATTCTGATGCCAATATACAAAATGCCATATCTGGTAATGTGCCTTTAGGTAGCCGTCTTTACCAGTATGAAAAGACGCCTATTGTGCTTAAAAATCAGGTTGTGCTGACAGGAGCTTCTATTACTTATGCTACGGCGATCATGGGTGAAAATGGGCGCCCTGGTGTTTCCATTCGCCTAGGCGGTGGTGGCGAAAGTTTATTTAGTCGGATTACTGCAGAGAATGTTCATAAATTATTAGCAGTTGTTTATGTGGAAGATAATCCACAAACACAAATCATTCATGGTCAATCGGTCATAACCCATCAACAGAAAGAAAACGTCATTAGTGCAGCAACTATTGAAGGCCCACTGGGTAATAATTTTGAAATCACTAATTTATCTGATATGAAATATGCGCAAAACTTAGCGCTTTTATTAAGGTCAGGGGCTTTAACAGCAAGTGTCAATTTTGTACAAGAAAGAACAATTGGCCCCACATTAGGTGCTGCTAATATTAAAAAAGGATTATATTCACTATTAGTAGGTTCATTAGCAGTGATGCTATTTATGCTGTTTTATTATCGTTTATTTGGCTTGGTGGCAAATCTGGCATTGATTGTGAATATGTTATTTATTCTGGCAATCCTTTCTTTATTAGGGGCAACATTAACCTTGCCTGGCATCGCTGCTATTGTTTTAAACGTAGGGATGGCCGTAGATGCAAATGTGTTAATTTATGAGCGTATTCGAGAAGAAATCAGAAATGGCGTCAGCCCTCAAGCCAGCATACATGCCGGTTATGAGCGTGCTTTTTCAACAATTATAGATGCCAACGTGACGACATTAATTGTATCGCTCATTCTGTTTGCTTTAGGGGGAAGCGTGGTGAAAGGATTTGCAATTACACTGACCATTGGTATTTTAACCTCAATGGTGACGGCTATTTTCTTTACAAGAGCATTAGTGAACTTATTTTATGGCGGACGACCAGTAAAAAAAATCTCTATTGGTATCCGTTTACCCAGCCATTCTCGCTAGAAAAAAAACCATGGAATTTTTTAAGACCAATACAACCATTGATTTTATGGGGCAACGTTGGTTTGCCGCATTCTTCTCGGGGGCTTTATTTCTAGCCTCTATTCTTTCTCTTGCCATAAATGGGTTGAACTTCGGTTTAGATTTTACTGGAGGCACCCAGATTGAAGTTCACTACACCAAACCTGCAGATTTAAATACGATACGCGATGAATTAACACAGGCTGGATTTAATGCGATAGTACAATCCTATGGTAATTCTTATGATGTCGTGATTCGAATCCCCCCCTATAAAGAAGATAAAAATCAGAAAAGTAATCTTCATGCATCTCTAAGTCTCTCTGATCAGCAGATACTCAAAGACAAAATAATCAAAGCTTTACCCGAGGCACAATTACAGCAAATTGAATATATTGGCCCTCAAGTCGGCAAAGCATTGTTTACCAATGGGATACTTGCCATCTTAATTTGTTTATTGGCAACCATGGCTTATATTGCTGTTCGTTTTGAATATCGATTTGCAATGAGCGCAGCCATCGCATTGATTCACGACCCTATTTTAATTTTAGGTATATTTTCTTT
>JAURND010000069.1 GCA_030830425.1 Gammaproteobacteria bacterium | reverse complement strand
TTTAAAAAAGGTTGCTACACAGGACAAGAAATTATTGCGCGAACCCAGTATTTAGGGAAAGCCAAGAAAAATTTACATCATTTATTGTTAAAACAAACAATACCACCAGAAATAGGGGGTACTGTTTTTAATGAATCTCAACAAGCAATAGGCACTATTATTGATGTGGCATTAGAAAAAGAGGCATATAAAATTTTAGCGGTCTTACAAAGCTAGGAAATCATCATGCGTTGTATCTCTTATTGCATTGCTAAAGCACTTAAAATCGCCGATATTCATGCATTTTTCAAACCCCTAACTAACTTTCAAACTAAACTTTTTCGCAATGTTTTACATATTGCCGTATCTGATCATTTGCCACTGAACCATTCAGGCGATATTTTTTGCTTCCCGCAAGGTTGTATTATTTTTTGGGGATTACGTCGCGCCCAAGAACTAGAATTCTTAGCGTTGATTGAAAAATTCAGCGACTCTTTGCTTGAAAAAACAGAGATGGATAGTTTTTCTTTTCATATGGATACAGAAACGAAATTGTACATACATCATCGTTTTAATATCGATATCATTGCGTTAAGTTCCACTAGCGTACCTTTGAAATTAGCCATTTCATACGGATTGGCCCAATCGATTAAGCTTGCTTCTTATGAAGAAAGCCTTCAAAAAACCATTCAGGCAAATTTGAATATTTCAGAACAATTAAGTGCTCGCGGTGGAATTTCGCTATCGCGACGAGCAATTCTAAAGCGCATGGGTGAAATTTTTGTGGAGCGCAGTTATATCAATTTGAGTAGTGAATACCTCGAAATGCCAGAGTACTTTTGGCAATACCCCAACCTAGAAACCTACTATTTGTTGGTGGAAAAATATTTAGATATGCCAAGACGAGTCTCGGCATTGAACCGAAAGCTAGACGTATTGCATGAAATGTTTGATATGTTGAATAATCAATTACAACATAGCCATTCAAGCATATTGGAAATGATTGTTATTGGTCTGATTATGGTTGAAATTGCAATCAGTTTAGGTCATGGTTTATTAGGTTTATAAGCGTCATAAATTATCGCAAAAGCCAAATGTTCAGTTTGAATGCGTAGATTCCACGCTAAACGCATTTTTAATCCACACAATATCTGATTTTTCATGTAAAGAAGGCCCCATAGCAATGACATCAAAACGACACGCCATCAATAATTTTTGTTGTTGAAGATAATGAGATGCCGTTTTAATCAATTTATGTTGTTTATGATAAGTGACTGTTTCTGCTGCAGTCCCAAATCGTATGTTTTTCCGATAGCGCACTTCTATAAAGACTACATTATTTTTAAGGGGGTCAAGAAAAACAAGATCAATTTCTCCCATGCGACAGCGGTAATTGCGTGACATGAGGGCTAATCCCTGTTTGAGCAAATAAGCGCAAGCTATATCTTCAGCGATTTGCCCAACTTTCACCGTTGTTTGAATCCGAATATCTGGGGAAGAGGTCAGGGGTATTTTAACTTTATGGTAGGGGTTCAGGGTTACCATTTTCGAATTTTGCCCAGTTGAGGGTTCTATGAATGCGGTTATGGTCATCTAGGGTTAAGCGGCCAGTCGTGCCTTCGATGCCTGTAGACAGTTGATTGAAGGTATAGGTGAGATGATAGGCATCTATACCGAATGCATACAATCGAGGAAATTGGTTGTATGTGCTCGATATAGTTTGAATGTTGTCGCGAATTTGATGCCAAGCAGGGGTGTCTGGGCCAATAATCCAAGGCATATCATTAAATACAATGCCATCTAAATCATGATCTTGGCGCGAGGGTATGCCTGTATATACTAATGAAGTGGCGTAAACAGGTATATTTTTCCCAGCATACAAGTTAATTAATGGCTTGATTTGTCGAGCGTAATTGGGAAATGCAGCTAAAAATATGACATCTGGATGTGTTGCAGTCGCGTTACGTACTAGATTTGAAATATTTGTGGTTGTATATGACCAGGTGCCTGTGGTTGTTCCGCCGGATGCTTGCCATTGCTGCTGAAAAGCTTTAGCAATATCAGTGCCCCAGCGACCCGGGGGTACAATCATCACGGCTTTAGAAAATCCTGCTTGTTTTGCTTTTATGGCGATTTGTTTGGCTTCATCTTGCGGCAGTAATCCAAATTGGTACAAATGAGGCACGGCGTTTAAACGGTCTAACGTGTTTAATGCCAATGTGGGGACAGTCAGATGATTTTGATCAGCCAATGTTTGTAGTTCTGGTTTGGTGAGTGGACCTACAATAAAGTTGGCGCCTTTGTTGACTGCTTGTTGGTAAGCAGTTGTAATATGCTGACTAGCTGTATCTACCACGTTAATAGAAGGAGGATTCGGCAACGTTTGTTTAGCATAGTAATAAGCCGCTAAAAATCCATTGCGTATCGCCTCACCACTTTTAGCATTTTCGCCGGATAACGGCACTAATAACGTAATTTTATGGGGGTTTTGCATTACGGTAGCAGGCTCAGTCGTCGCGCGATCGAGCAATGGATGGTTCACGCTACAGGCAGATAAACACATGCAGGTGAATAAAAAAAATAGGGTGGATATTGTTTTGTTTGGTGTTGTCATCGGAGAAAGAGAGTGGTTAAGTCCCCGCTAAGGGGAGAGAGGAAATACAGTGTGCGGTGCTGTAGTTTTTAATATACCCTTCTTACTTGAAGGTACTGATTTTTAAAACAATATGCTGAAAAAAATGCGATTGGGGTAAGAACGGTATAATCTTTTGAATTTAAGGGGGCATGGATCCCGACCTTCGTCGGGACGCTTCGCGAAAACCCCCTGGTTTTGTCTCACTTTCAAGGAGAACGAGTATATTACTCGTTCTTTGCCAAAGATAAAATACCGTAATTAGTAAGACAGAAAATGTGAATTGTTGGCGGGGATTACTGTAAAAAATCCATGATTAAAGTCTCTTTAAAAGGGAAGCGGGAATTGCTGGTCATCGAAAATTATTCAGGATTTTCCAGGCTCAACTCTCCCGAATTATAATCATAAGCAAATAATTCTGCGTATCGTCCCCAGCCAATTACAGTTTCTAGTGCTTCTTCTGCGGCATTTTCACTTAAGTGATCTTCCAGTTCTCGTAAAAAACGATCTTCAGATGCGCGATGTCCCGGGCGCTCATCTAGAACACGCCGGATATGTCTAGCAAGTGGCACATAACGCATTAGGTGAGCGGCAAAAATTTGTTTCTGCTGCAGCATATCGGCTTCTGCAAACAGTTTACCTGCGCGCGTGAGGGTGATGTCTCCTTTGGATACATCTGCAAATTGTAATATTTCTAGCACTTCTGTGATGAGAAAGAGTTCATCCAAGTCTAAGTTTAAATCACCGGCTAGTTCCGGTAAATCGACTTTGTGTTGATAGTCACTGGAGTTGAGTGTATCTAAGAATCCAGTAATTTCAGAGATACCGACTTTGGGTAATCGATAACCAATATGCGCGGGTATATTGCGTGTTGCTAGACCAATGGCGTGCCCTACAGGCGTTGTCATTAGCGTATAGACTTCATCAACAATGCCTTGTATTTTTTCATTTTGATCGTGACGTGGCCGAGGGATATCGACTTTAATTTCACCGCGAATGAAGCCAGGGTTACTGCTAAATACTAAAATTCTATCAGCCAGATGTGCAGCTTCTTCAATATTGTGAGTAACAAAAATTAATGTTGT
>JAURND010000068.1 GCA_030830425.1 Gammaproteobacteria bacterium | reverse complement strand
AGACTGGCCCGCTTTTGAAGTTATCTCAAGAGCTGACAATTGTGATGTCGAGAGCATCGTGGATTCAATTTCACGTACAACAGTGCTACACATTAGTGCCGACGAGGTAAGGCGTGTTGTCACATTTCTTGAAAAAAATGAACTCAGTGACGACATCAATACAAATCTAGCATTCAATCCCTCCTCAATATTTGAGACCCCTACTGAAGTCAATGGCGTAATATCCGAAGAGTCAGAAAGCGCCGAAGAGTTTGAAGCGCCTCACCCATTTGAGTTAAACCTTCCAAGCGAGCTAGAGCATCCTATCAATCATCCCCGGCATCGGGAAAAACAACTGACGGCGACTCAACTCTATTTATCTGAAATTGGCTTTTTTCCGCTCCTGTCCCACGAAGAAGAAATAAGGCTAACAAAATTGGCGCATTCTGGTGATATCAAAGCAAAAAACCTGATGATAGAAAGCAATTTGCGATTAGTGGTTAAAATCGCCAAGCACTATTTAGGCAAAGGTGTTCTTTTTCTTGATTTAATTGAAGAAGGCAACTTAGGTCTCATGCATGCCGTGGATAAATTTAATGCCGATTTAGGTTTTCGATTCTCAACTTACGCCACTTGGTGGGTAAGACAGAGCATAGAATTGTCACTGATGAGTCAAAAACGCACCATAAAATTACCCATACAAAAAGCAAAAATATTAAATCTTTATTTGCACGCAGCACGCCAGTTGATGCAAACCTTAGATCACGAGCCCACTTGTGAAGAGATTGTCGCTAAAATTGATAAGCCGATTGAAGAAATTAAACAGCTCTTGGCATTTACGAGCGAACCCGCTTCTTTGGATGCGCTCATCAACAGTGGCTCACAATCTTTGATTGAAATTTTGGCTGACGAAGAAACGATTGATCCTGAAATGTTAGCAGAAATGGCTGACATGGATAAACATTTAGAAATATGGCTCAATACCCTGACCCCTAAAGAACAAGAAGTAATCGCTCGTCGTTTTGGTCTTCGTGGCTATGACATTCAAGGCCTTGAAGACGTGGGAAAAGCGGTGAACCTAACCCGAGAGAGAATACGACAAATTCAAGTAACCGCGATTAAAAAACTGCATCAAATTGCTGCACTAGAAAATGCTGCCCTTTAACATATACTCGTCTCACCTCAATGTGAGACAAAACCAGGGGTTTTTTTAAGGGGGAAGTGTTTTGCTGCCCCCTTAAATTCAAACCGTTTATACTGCTCGTATCAAAAAAGCAGACACATAAAGATTCTCACATTCAAGTAAGAGCAGTATAGTATCTTGAAGTAAAATAAGTATCGCTGTTCATATGAAAATCACCCTATTTTCTCCTGCAAAATTAAATTTATTTCTACATATCCTTAAGCGAAGAAAAGATGGTTATCATGACTTGCAAACTGCATTCCAATTGATAGATCTCAAAGACACACTAACCTTTGAACTTCGCAAAGATGCACAAATTCATCTGCACACGGATCTCACTTTTCCTGCCAAAGAAAATCTGATTTGGCAAGCCGCTAAATCTCTACAACAACACGCCCAAGTTTCACTCGGTGTAAATATTCAGCTAGAAAAAAAAATACCCATGGGTGCAGGCTTAGGCGGTGGCAGTTCAAATGCAGCAACCACCTTGATTGCACTCAATCACCTTTGGAAAACCCATCTTTCATTAGAGACCTTAGCGAAGCTCGGTCAAGCTTTAGGGGCAGACGTACCTCTATTTGTGAAAGGTAAATCTAGCTGGGCGGAAGGGATAGGTGAATTATTGACGCCGATGAGTTGGCCAGAAAGTTGGTATCTTCTCTTAATACCTGCCTGTCACGTAAAAACCGCTGAAGTGTTTAGCCATCCCAACCTAATCCGTAATTCACCTCGTATCAATGCCACTGATTTTTTATCGCACCCTGAGAAGACGCGAAATGATTTCGAGCCACTTGTCCGCCGTCTATATCCACTGATTGACCAGACATTTTTATGGCTAGACTCATTTCATTTATCAGTAAAACCTCGATTAACGGGTTCTGGTTGCGCTATCTTCGTAAAAATTCAACATCCTGATGAAGCGATCCCTTTTTTAGCGCAAAAACCCGCCAATCTTGAAATCATACTTGCAAAGAGCAGTAATTCCAGCTGCCCTTTAAATAACCTAAAATGGCTCTTTTGAGGTTTAAGTGGATAAGAGAGTGGCTTGTGAAAGTGGCATTTTTTCAGGTGCTGTGTTTTAAAAAACTGAACATTCAAATACGAGCAGTATAAACCGCTCGCATTTTTTCAGAAATGCGCTTATGCTATCGAAGCAATGTTTTTTCTATGAACCACGAGCGCAGCACCGCCTTCAAATGTAACTTCTAGTTTAGGATAGAATAGGAGAATATTGATGCCTCTCAAAAATAAACAATTAGCGCCCCCCCCCAAAACAAAGCCTATGGGTAAAAATAAACCTAAAGCAGCTACAAAATCGATAGCCCCAAAAAAAGATCCTGCAGATGTAGCCAAAGCTAAAACAAAAACAATAAAACCTGTTTCAAAAATAGCGAAGACACAACCCAAGAAAAATAAAGAAAGTTCTCCCAAAAAACAACTTTCAAAAACAAAACCCATTGCAAAAAAAACAACCAGTACTCCTGAAAAACTGGTATCTACTAGAGATAAAAAAATGGTAACGGCTAAAACGGCTAAGTTGTCATCAGAAAAAAATACACCTAACAATCTAAATATTATGCAGCCTAAAAACAAACCAATACTCAAAGAACCCAAAAAAGTGCCTGTTGAAAATAAAGTCGCTCAGACACCCATGCAACCAATCCAAGATAAAAAAAGAACTCGATCTGCATTGGGTCCTGTTGGGTTTTCACCCTACAGCCAGCAGTTAAATGAACCTTATATGAATGAAGCACAGTTGAAACATTTTCAACATATTTTGAATTTGTGGAAACAGCAACTTTTGTCAGGTAGAGAGGTCATTACATCACAAATGCGCGATGACGCGATTAATTTTCCAGACCCGTTAGATAGAGCAGCACTAGAAGAAGAACATACTCTAGAGTGGCGCGCCAGAGAAAGAGAACATCGTTTAATTATGAAAATCGATCAAGGACTTGGGCATATCAAGCAAGGAGAATATGGCTATTGTGAATCTTGCGGCGCAGAAATTGGTATAGAACGCTTAGAAGCTCGCCCAACAGCTACTCAATGTATTGATTGCAAAACAATCAATGAATTACGCGAAAAGCATACCGGGATTTTTGAATAACTGAGAAAATCCCAATTTTTTTAAAAGAGATATGTTTTACTGTCTCCCCTAAATGCAACAGCATGTACTACTCGTACTTGAAGGTGAGAGTACTATAGACCTCAAAGATTAAATTGAGGATAATGTGATTTTTTTTCTAATCTCTAACCACTAAAAAGGAGTCTCAACCTATGATGTGCCGAAAAATGTTTTCTGTTTTAATCCTCACCTTTGCATTAATTGTTGCCGTGCTTGTTTCTGTGTTACCCGAAGGGCGTCTAGCTGGTTTGTTTTATGTGTCACGTTTTGTTGAAGTGATGATTCCTATTTTGGGTGCTGGCGCGCTGATCAAATATTTGTTTTCTTGTGGTTCCAGCAAAAATTAAGACGAGCGGATAAAAAACGGGAAGTGACAGCACCCCCCTCTGGAAGCGCGGGGTTTGCTGCCAGGTTTTAACCTGTCGCTCCAAAGAGTCTACGCTTGCGGTAAAGAGGGAGGAGACTCACCGTCTCCCTCTTTACAATCCCTCATGCGGTTGAGGGAGAAGAAAACAAGCAGCCCATTAACACCAGCAAGCAAATTCCGGGTTACCGAGAATTACTGAATTTCCATCCATTCGCTGTGACATAAACCACTTCGAAATCTTATCTGCAGCATTTCTGCCTCCTAACATGAATCACTATGCATGCCCTTGCAATACAGCAACTCCAAAAAACTTATAAAAACGGATTTCATGCGCTAAAAGGCATTGATCTTAAGGTAGAAGAAGGAGATTTTTTTGCCCTACTGGGTCCTAATGGGGCAGGTAAAACGACTTTGATTGGCATCTTATCTTCATTAGTCATGAAAACGAGCGGTCGCATTAGCGTTTTTGGTAAAGATCTGGATACTGAACCTGAAGCGGTTAAATCCTGCATCGGATTAGTACCTCAAGAATTCAATTTCTCTGTATTCGATAAGGTTTTGGAGGTAACAACCACTGAAGCTGGCTATCATGGACTACCCAAAAAACTAGCTTTAGAGCGCGCGGAAAAATATTTAAAACAACTTGACCTCTGGGATAAGCGTAAAGTTACCCCCCGTATGTTGTCTGGCGGGATGAAAAGACGACTCATGATTGCGCGGGCATTGGTGCATGAACCTAAACTCTTGATTTTGGATGAACCGACCGCAGGGGTGGATATCGAAATACGTCATACCATGTGGCAATTTCTGCGCAAAATCAACCAACAAGGCACCACAATTATTTTAACCACCCATTACCTAGAAGAAGCTGAAGACTTATGCCGTAATATTGCGATTATTAACAATGGCCATATTATTGAAAATACGCGAATGAGTGAATTGCTTGGGCAGCTTCAACTAGAAACCTTTGTGTTTTATCTCCAAAAACCGTTATTTAAAACACCTGATTTACCCGAATATGATCCTCTTTTAGTCGATGAAACAACACTAGAGCTCAGCTTAAGAGAATCACAAACGATGAATGACTTATTTGACAGGCTATCTAACCAGGGTATTAAAGTGGCCCGTATGCGTAATAAACGAAATCGGTTAGAAGAACTGTTTATAAACTTAATTCATGTCAATTCTAAAAAGTAATCAGCATGGCAAATGGTTATATCGCATTTAAAACTATATTACTCAAAGAAATCTCTCGCTTCACTCGCGTGTGGATCCAGACATTATTGCCACCTGGTATCACCACACTACTTTATTTTTTAATTTTTGGT
Organism: Gammaproteobacteria bacterium; assembly: GCA_030830425.1. Classification (GTDB taxonomy): domain Bacteria; phylum Pseudomonadota; class Gammaproteobacteria; order JAURND01; family JAURND01; genus JAURND01. The sequence continues at coordinate 2,627 of JAURND010000068.1, read as the reverse complement.
CATGTTATGGGCGCGCGCATTGGTTTGATGCATGGCGTCTCTTATATCGAATATATCGCGCCCGGTCTGGTGATGATGAATGTCATCAGTAACGCTTATGCGAATACCTCTAGCTCATTTTTACAAGCTAAATTTTTTCGTAGCATTGAAGAACTATTAGCGGCACCTGTTTCTAACAATATTATTTTAGCAGGCTTTATTATGGGTGGGGTCATACGCGGATTAGCCGTTGCTGTTGTTGTAACGACAGTTGCTTTATGCTTTACCAATATTCATGTGATGCACCCTATTGTCACCTTGATTACCGTTTTGTTGACTGCCGCTTTGTTTTCAATTGCCGGATTGATTAATGCGATTTATGCCAAAAAATTTGATGATATCTCCATTATCCCTACCTTTATTCTTACCCCACTGACTTATTTAGGTGGTGTCTTTTATTCTGTACATTTACTCCCGGGCATATGGCCAACGATTTCACTGTTCAATCCCATTTTATATTTTGTTAATTTGTTTCGTTATGGCCTGTTGAATATTTCAGATATCAATATTTATGTTGGATTTACGGTATTAATCGGCATGCTACTAAGCTTGTACATCATGGCTTGGTGGTTGATTGATAAAGGGGTGGGCATCAAAACATGAATCTCAATGGGCTTTTTGCAAAACTGACTTCTTTGATCCGATCACTGCCTTATGCTCAAGCCTCTGATGCGCATTTACGTACCCGTAAACTGGGCTTTAGATCATGCTCGCGTTTTTTATTCCGAAAAAATACTGGACCTTGCAACAAGATCAATCAAATTTTCATATCAGGCCTAAAATTAGAAACGATCATTGGTATACACGCGCATGAAAAATTATCGCCGCAGCAACTTTCGTTAGATCTCACGTTAACCATGGATACGACCAAAGCAGGAAAAAGTGACCATTTAGCGGATACCATTGATTATGACGTACTGATAAAATGTATACATACGTGGGTGAATACTAAAAAATTTCAATTGATAGAAGCTTTAGCGCACCACCTCGTTGATCAACTGTTGATGACTTTTGACATCCAACAAGTAGAATTACGATTAAGCAAATTTCCTGATGGGTTATCAGTCGATCGCACGGGAATTATGATTACCCAGCAATCTGATTAAGGCGTTCTCATTGATCGAGAAATTGCTGATGATTAACGCGCAAAAAAACATCAGCAATTCCCCGCCGCCCTTAAAACGACATTCGAATACTGTTAAGAAAGGTTAAGCCATTAAATCCGCCAGAGGTGCCACCATCAAGGCGCGAGTACTCAGCGCCTACCATGAGCTTAAGTCGATCGCTATATAAGAAGTACTGGAGCCCCAAATAAACTGCTTGATAGATTCTACCTGTATTGGCGCCCGCAAGATCTGGGGCTGTTGTCTCATAGCGTGACTGGAGAAAAACGCTATTCGCGCCATCACCAATTGTGAAAGAATAGCGACCGACAGCCTGCAGCTGATGAGGAATAAGATCGTAAGTGGGCTGAAGATAGTATCCAAAAACATCGGGTAACTTGCCCATACCAAGAAACGCTTCGCCAATAAATCCCCAACGGCCGTCATCCAACCATACCGTAGTTGAAAAAAGGTTATCATAACGGTTTAGCACCGAGTCTGCGGCGTTGCTGTTACTGTGAAGCCAGTCAAACCGCCAGTCAGCTTTCTGAATACCCAACGAGTCGTTGAAGTTGTATCCAATGCCTGCACCAACACTCAGCCCGCCATCAAAATGACCAAATTCGCGGTTTGTATCGTTTGAATATAAACCACTTTGCCATGTGAATCGGTCAACTTCTCCTTCAGCCACAATACCGGTGAGACGGTCTACGTTGAGTTGGTTGAAAATCTGAGATCGTTCAAAGGTTGGCTGTGCATTCGAAGTTGGCAGCCAGTCATAATAGCCGATTTGTGGCTTTTGCTTACCGACAGTGAGGCTGAAAGTGTTTGTTGCGTTCCACTTGATGTAAGAATCCACCAGACCATTGTACAATGGGTGGAATTGAGCATTACTCTGGGCGTCTACTTGAACTTCGATTGCTCCTCCAAACAGCAGCGTTTCAAAGCCAAATCGAGATCGGCGGTTTTCCCAAGAGTCCCCCTATTGCCCTGATCGCTATTCAGCCAATAATATTGGCCTTGGTAACGGCCTCTAAGTTTGAATTCCTCGATAATTGGATTTTCATTATTCTTATAGAGCGTTGCTAAATCCCATAACCGCTCATAATTAGTTGTGTTTTCTTGATCTGTTGCGGCATCCGCGATTGCCATCAATGGCCAAAGCATGAATGAAAAACCGATAAAGATAATGTAAGGTCGGAATAAGATCATAGCTAGGTGGTTCTTGTAAATTTCGAGTAGTCAAATATAAGCATATAAAGATATACTCGATTTCGCAGTTTTTACCACTAACTAGGGTGAAATTGACAGTGTCAATTTGTAACTATTCACCACCATACAAAGACTGGCATAAACGGTCAGATTTTAGTCAAGATGCTCACATTCAAGTACGAGCAGTATCATCTATTTGAATTTAAGGGGGCAGCAGAACACTTCCCCCTTAAAAAACCCCCTGGTTTTGTCTCACATTGAAGTGAGACGAGT
>JAURND010000067.1 GCA_030830425.1 Gammaproteobacteria bacterium | reverse complement strand
TTCATCGTGCTATACCATTCTGGGTTGCTCACGCGTTTTGATGCGATATATTGCAGAACTTGAGTAAGGCTGGCATCTTTTGTATTGGGTATGCCTACTTGTGTGCCAAGGTCTTTGATCGGTATACGGTCATTTAGCATTTTATATAGACTACCCATAAATAAAGAGCGCATGCTAGACAAAGTCAGCATTTTTGTGCGGTACGACAAGCCGATTGAACTATTTTTTAAGGCATCGTCTTTTGTTAATGCGACCAGATCGATGCTGCCTAGTGGGCTGGCATAGTCGGACATTAATGATACAGTTCGTTCTGCTTTGTTTTGTTCGTCAGCGGAGTAACTCGTGTTGCTCAACAAAATTTGTGCATTTGTGGTATCCATGGGAGATATAGCGTCTGACTTTGAATTTGGAAGAGGCGCTAGTAAAACTTTTCTTGCGTCGTCTTGAGACGCTTGAGACATATTTTGCAGTGAAGCTAATATTTTTTGAGAGGCAGATTTTTCTAGTCTGTCATCTATAAAATTATAAATAGAGGTAATGCTGCCAGGTGGTGGTGTCTCTGCGTTGCCGGTAAACTGGAAGGCCTTTTCAGGATTTAGTGTTGCTAAATTCGCTTGCTGGGCACGGGTTGTCAGATCATTGTTGTTAGCATTCCAAAAGATATTGGTCAATGTTTCTATTAATGTCTTTAGTTGTGTGCTGACTGCAACCTGCAGGTCGTTAATGGCAGATACAACAGCTGCTAGGCTAGTATCACTAGCGGCGCTATTGTTGGTCATATGAAGGGGGTTGCTGGTGGCAAAAATTGAAACAGAGATAGCGGTAGCACCTACCAATATAACTGCTTTTTTTAAGAGAGCCTGTAATGTGCGAATTGCTGGCCATTTTTTCATCATTCACCTTTAAAATATGTTGTTTGATTTGCTTTTTTATACCGCTCTTACTTGAAAGGACTGGTTCTTAAAATACAGGACTGAAGAAAATGTTATTTGGGTAAGAGCGGTATATCCAGGTTCTTTAATAATACTTAGCATTTCCAGTGCCTTGAGGTTTTGAGGGAATTATATTAGCAGCCCCTGGTAACGTCACTGGTTTTGGTGTTGAAAATTGAGTTGCCTCTGGTGGGGGCAATTGCGTCACGCTAGGAGGATTGTCGGTTTCGTTGTTCTCGGATGCATGTTGAGTGCTGTTGTTTTCAGTAACTGGTGCGGTTTGAGTGGGAATTTGATTTTGTGTGCCCATTTGTCCGCTTAATGCTTTCTGCCAATCAGGGACTGGTGGTTGAGGAGTGGAGCCATCAGGCGATGTTTGTGTGGGCGATGCATTGTTTTGATTTTTTAGCTGCTGGCGAATGGCTTCTTCATTTTTTAAGGCTTGATTTTCATGATTTTTTGACTGTGCTTTTCGGGCTTCATCAGACGAAATCTTTAGTCGCTCACAGGTTTGTTGTGTATAAGGATTGCTATTTGCGCAGGGATTATCACTGCTGCTGTCGGCCGCATAGCTGTTGATGGTTAACCCTAAGGCGAATAAACATGCTAAGCTTAGTTTTAGTTCACGTTTCATGATGAATTACTCCTCTAAAACTTTTTGTACTAATAATAATCGCGCATTAGAAAAAACTCTTGAAAGCAATCGCAAACGTTCAAATGCGATGTTTCGTCTGAGAAACAAATCTGCAGCATCGCTACCGTTAGCAGCGGCTGTTTCAGAAAACATCAACAGTTTTGAAGCAGCGCCCGGATGAGCGGCATCTAAACTTTGTAACAATTTTAAATGACGAGTGGCTTTGAGGTATGCCCCTAATTTAATAAAATCATCCTCTCGCTTTAAATCTACCCCGCCAATATCTTCCAAAATGGTGCCCAATTTTTCAATGGCGGCTTCTAGCGCTAGGTCGCCGTCTAGGGTCCAATCCTCAACGCTTTCCATAAAAGTTAGGACGCGATAAATGGATGGATCTTGGTAGTCACGCCAAAAGCTTCGGCATCCGTCAAGACTTAAATCAGGCATTTACTTTCTCCTTGATGATACAGCAATTTCCGCCCAAAATGCAGAATTTAATTTATTGTTGAGCAATTTCCGCCAGAAAAACCGGATTTGCTGCCTTGTTTTAATATTTGGCCTATATTGCTCGTACTTGAATGTGAGAATTTTATTATATCTGCTTTTTTGATACGAGCAGTATCATCTATTTGAATTTAAGGGGGCAGCATGGATCCCGACCTTCGTCGAGACGCTTCGCGAAAACCCCCTGATTTTGTCTTATATTGAAGTGAGACGAGTATAGATAAGTCTATGCTAAAACAAAAAGAACTAATTTTCGCATTGTAATCTTATTTAGATAAAACTGCTATTTTTAACATCGTTTTGAGCTGTTCTCTCAAAGTGGTTAAATGGCCATGAAAAAAATGGCTAACCGCTGGAAAATAAGCGGCATCTAGTTGAAATCTATTCGTTGCAATCCAATCTTTGACTAGGAGTGCGGGTACAATTTCATCTTTTTCACCCATTAGCAGTATCCAAGGACAATGAATCGCTTGGTTGTCAGAAAATTCAAAGTGATTGACAGCAGGAGCAATCGTGATTAATTGCTTTATTTTGTCTTTGAAGGCTTGTTGCGTAGCACCTTTTATGGCGATGTAAGCCCCAAACGAAAAGCCAGACAGCCAAATATCATGATCAGGGAACTGCGTTTTTGCCCAGTGCATCATGGAGATGAGGTCATCGATTTCTCCAATTCCCTGGTCGTAATGACCTTGGCTATGACCGACTCCTCGAAAATTAAAGCGGATACTC
>JAURND010000066.1 GCA_030830425.1 Gammaproteobacteria bacterium | reverse complement strand
CTGCCCCCTTAAATTCAAATAGATGATACTGCTCGTATCAAAAAAGCAGATACATTAAAATTATCACATTCAAGTACGAGCAGTATATACTCGTCTCACTTCAATGTGAGACAAAACCAGGGGGTTTTTTAAGGGGGAAGTGTTCTGCTGCCCCCTTAAATTCAACAGGTTATACCGCTCTTACCCCAATAGAATTCTTTTCAGCATATTGTTTTAAAAACCAGTACCTTCAAGTAAGAGCGATATAAAAAAAGATAGAGTTCCTTTCCTTCTCTTAAGAATCCCCGGCTTTGTTTCACTTCCGCGATGCAAAAACTATCACCTTGAAAGAAAATAGGCATAAATGAAATGATCGACAATCTTATCAGCATTGCCGTCTATACCGCATCTTCGCGAGAAGACCGAATCCTGACCGCAAAGCACCTTGCCCAAAAACTTCATCTGCCCTTTTTTTTATCTATGCCCAACAACCTTTCCGTAGGACCATTTTTAACAAAAACGGCGGGCTACATACCCAATCAAGACTTTCACTATTTTCTGGTTGTCACCGATCATCGCATTGAGTTACAAGCGAATCACACTCGTTTTAAACCCATCTCAGTCGATTTCTTGGATAGTGCTTATCAAAAACGATTATCACTTGCCAATCCGCATCATGAATTGATTTTAAAAGCTGTGGGCGTTAAACCTAACCTAACGCTGTCTGTCATTGATGCCACGGCTGGTTTAGGAGAAGATGCTTTTCTACTGGCAACGTTAGGCTGCCAAGTGCATTGCCTGGAGCGTTCCGGCATCATTGCAGCATTACTGGAAGATGGCATATCTCGATTACTCGCCATGCAACCCAACCTGAACACTCAATTTTCATGGGAGCACGCAGATGCCATTGATTATTTGACGCAGCTTACTGAAGCACAATGCCCACACGTCATTTATGTAGATCCGATGTTTCCGCATCGTCGAAAATCAGCAGGAATCAGGAAAGAAATGCAAGTATTACGAGCATTGGTGGGGGACGACCAAGATGATGTCGCATTATTATTTATCGCACTACAAAAAGCCAAGCAGCGTGTGGTCGTAAAAAGATCGCGCCTTGCGCCTGCTATTTCTGGAAATCGAGCGCCTGACTGGGTGATTGTCGGTAAAAGTAGTCGATTTGATGTGTATAGCACGCTCAGCCATTCCCACTCAAAACACGGAATGGCTGCTTTGTTTTAAGGTGTCGCTTGAACCAGTTTACGCTCACGACAAAGGGGGATAAGCGCCGTCTCCCCTTTTGCAATCCTCCATGCGGTTGCCAGCTGGATCCCGGCTTTCGCGGAGACGCTTCGCGTTTCTATAAACAACTTTCATAAGAAAGCTTTTATTTTAAGTACTTTAAAGGGTAGTGGGAATTACTATACCGCTCTTACTTGAAAGGACTGATTTTTAAAAATGAGTATATTGAAGTGGCATGGATATGATAAGTGTATCAGCTAAAAACATGCTCTTGGATACACAACGCATCTCCAACTACTGTCACCATCGCTTCTTCTTGCGCCAATTCATTAGAAATACTCACTGTTTGCTCAAAATCGAGCGCATAATGGGTAACTTCATATTTAAGCCCAACCGTTGTTATTTTTGCATGCGGAAATCCCAACAATGCAATAACATCCCCGATTTTCCCCTTCAACTTAAAAGTCGTATCCCTGAAATAACGCACACATTCCGTGTCGGTCAGTAATGTGAGCGTCCGTGAAGGATGATGATATTTTTTGAGCATACGAATATTATAAAGTGTGTGCTGCAATCTCAATCCGGTCGCTGCGTATAAAAAAATCTGTTCCGCTTTGAGCGTATCTAAATATTGCAACCCTTTTTCAAGATCGGTCTTGGATTGATGAGGTGCGTGTATGACTTGTGTTTCCGTGGGATCAATTTTCTTTAATACATCTGCAGCAATAGAGTCAAAATCTCCCAGTAATATCTCGATGGTTAAACCGATTTTTTTAGCATCTTCATAAGCGCCATCTAAGACCATGACACGTTTGTCTTTTGCCAATGCCAACAATCTGGATGGCGATAAACGTGCACCATTGGCAATCAAGAGCCATGTTGCGGTGTTTTTTATGTGGGTTTGTATCGTCATTTTTTATGACAGATTGCTAGCGTGATGCTTAAAATGAAAATAACGCAATTGAACAATCAAAATAAGATTGCCTAAAAAAGCAATTGCAGGTCCTATTTTGCTTGGGTAATCCCAGCCTAACATCCAAGCGGATGTGCTGTCGCAGACATTGAGAAAAATAGAGAGGCATACAAAAGCAAAACTTAAACCTTTTGCCGATTGATGCTGATGATTCTGGATGATTTGAGGAATCATGTAGCTGAGCCAACAAACATTGGTGATCATACCGGCGATATCAGCCGTCGATTGATTTAGCTCGCCAAATAAAAGTATCCATACGACCAATGAAGATAATAATAGGCAAAAAATACTTAAAAAAGTAAACGTCAACTTTTCTTTATTCGTGTGTAAACCATATCGAAAAAACTGGTAATGCTGAACCGTCAAACTTAAAAAGCCAATCACTGTCACTATACGATATTGCCACTGCATGTCTCGACCAAAACCATATAAAAAATCGGCGAGATAAGCTAAATATAAAATACCATGCATATATATGCTTAGCCCTTCTGTATCTTTACGCTTAAAATTTAGATACAACTGAGGCAAAAACCAAATGACATAAATGGCAAAAGAAAGATTGAGGGATAGGTATCCGATATTTTGCATGCGTGTTCTACAGCGAGGGCGTTGTTGATAATCAGAAATTCAAAAGTCTGCTCGTCACACTATTCAGCACCACACAAAGACTGGCATAAATGGTCAGATTTTAGTCAAGTGTTTAAGCTATTTAGCGCGTAGCGGGGATTGCTGGAATCTGCTCAATAGTAATGATGCAGAAATACATTGTCGCCAATCAACAGGGTGTTTGACGATTCGCGCTTTTCTATAAGCGCTCACAGCTACATGATGTTGCGCTAGGGTATCTGAAAAAATATGGCTACCATCTCCTTTGGCAACATAATAAAGCGCACTACCTGATGTAGGATGCAATGCCGCATTTATAGCAGGCATCCCCGGCATCGCAATAGGTGTAGGCGGCAATCCATATCGAGTATAAGTATTATAAGGCGTATCTATGCGTAAATCTGTTTGCTTCAACACGGTTTGCGTTTTATCCTGCAATCCATAAAGTACAGAAGCATCAATTTGTAGGCGCATTCCTATTTTCAAACGTCTGAGTATAACCCCTGCAACCATAGGACGTTCTGCATCGATCTTGCTTTCTCTTTCAATAAGCGACGCTACAATTAATGCCTCATTTACATTTTCATAAGGTAAATCCAAAGCACGATGCGCCCAAGCTTGATTTATTTTTTTCTGCATTAAGTCATAAGCCAATCGCAATATCTGTGTATCTGTCGTCCCTACAGAAAACAAATAAGTATCCGGATAAAATAATCCTTCGGGATATTCTGCTGGATGCCCGATGATAGCCATGATTTCTTCAGCACTATGATCTTTAAAGGTATGCGTTAATTGGGGTTCAACGGCAATAATCCTCAGTATTTGCGCAAAAGTACGTCCTTCTGGAAAAGTGATTTTATGCAGCAACACCTGTCCTGATCGTAACATTTTCAACAATTGCCGAAAGGTGGTATACGCAGGGATCGCATATTCCCCTGCTTTAATCTGATCTAATTTCCCCAACCATTTTGCCATGAACAACACTGCATATATTTGCGAAGCGCATCCTTTGGCTGTTAATTTTTTCGCAATCTCTTCAATACTGTCACCTTTAGAGATCGTAAGGACAAGGGGTTCTTTTTGTGTGCTGATGGGATGTCGATAAAAAGCAACACCTAATCCAATTATGGCAATGATCAATAAGAGGATAAGCAAATAAAAAAGTAGCAGGCGCTTTTGCATCACATTTTGAGGCAGTGAATGAGGGCAGAAAAATCTGACTATTTACGACGAAAAACTTTCACAAGAAACCCTTTGTTTTATACCGCTCTTACTTGAAGGTACTGGTTTTTAAAACAATATGCTGAAAAAAATGCTATTGGGGTAAGAACGGTATAACTTGTTGAATTTAAGGGGACAGAAGAATACTTCCCCCTTTAAAAACCCCCTGATTTTGTCTCAACCTGAAGGTAAAAAAGACCGTACCTTCAGGTTGAATGAGTATAGTCTCTTTAAAGCGTGGCGGGAATGGCTGTTATTTGATACCCCTCATTGGCCCTACGGGCACACCGTATCGAGTACCAGGCAGGCTCTTCTCTCACATACACACAGAGAAGGCGAAATAGAGCCTCACCTGCTCTGCGGATATGCTTGCCCAAGGGGAGAATGGGGTATGACGCTCAAAACCAATTTAAATTCGACTGAATATTAAGGTAGCATTGGTGCCTCCAAATCCAAATGAATTAGAGAGAGCAACATCTATTTTCATTTGACGAGGATGATGTGGAATAAAATCTAAGTCGCAACCTTCATCCGGATGATCCAAGTTAATCGTTGGCGGCGCCACTTGATCTCGTAATCCTAATACACAGAATATGGCTT
>JAURND010000012.1 GCA_030830425.1 Gammaproteobacteria bacterium | reverse complement strand
TATTTTCAAGCGCTTCTGGGATATCCGAAAATAATGCGACCATTTCATCTTCGGTGCGCAAATATTGTTGCTCTGTATAATCATGCGGCCGCCTGTGATCGTCTAGCACAAACCCTGTTTGTATGCAGACACGTGCTTCATGGGCTTCAAAATCCGTGGAGGATAAAAAGCAAACAGGGTTAGTGGCAACGACAGGGATTTGTTTGTCACGGGCAATGGCTAATGCGGACTGAATATAAAATGGCTCGTGTTCATGTCCCGTGCGTTGTAAGGCCAAATAAAAACGATCAGGAAATAAAGCAGCCCAGCTGTCAACCAGTGATTCGGCTAAACTGTGTTGATTGGTTAAAATGGCTTGCCCAATATCACCAGCCTGGCCACCAGATAATGCAATCAGCCCGGCATTCATTTTTTGAAACCAGGATTTTTGAATGAGTGGAATCTGCGTGTGTTGTCCCTCTAAATAAGCACGCGACATCAACTGGGTGAGATGTTGATAGCCGATTTGATTTTGACACAGCAAGACTAAACGGCTTGGTTTTTTTTCATGGGGGCTATCGCCTACCCAAACCTCTGCCCCAATGATGGGTTTGATGCCCGCAGCTTGCGCCGCTTTGTAAAATTTAATCAGCGCGAATAAATTAGACTGATCTGTAAGCGCCACCGCTGGCATGTTGGACGCCGTCAATGCACGCATTAACGGTTTAATGCCCACAATGCTATCGACCAATGAGTATTCAGTGTGTACGTGTAGGTGAACGAAGCGTGGTGTCGGCATGGGTGGTTAGGTGATTAGGGGCTAGGGGGGGGGAGAGGAGTAATAATCATCATCTACAGTGGGAGATAAAATGTGAGATAAAATGGGGGATGGTAATGGTAAACAACTATCTTCATCACTAACATCATTTTCGCTACGATTGTCATCTTTAGGTATCAGCCCACCCAATCGTGGAGCCCCCATATACAATATCTCAATGCTGGCCGCTACCATCCCTAAAACAGCCATCGGATGGATCTCTTTGATCAGGGCAAAACTAATCGCCAATACCAGCAATACTGGAATCACAAAGGCAACAGCATGAGCGGTTGAAGCATCATCTGTTGGGCCGTCATCTTCAGATCTAAAAAACATCACAAGATTATAAAGGGCTTTAATCGTTAAGGCGCTAGCAAATATCGCTGGGGGTATGATTGCCGATATGGTGGGCGGTAAATGTAATAATGTGAGTAGTGAGGGAACAAGCGCAAGCAGGACGCCAGCTACAATAGCAATTGTCGGCACCAATTCAGCCAAAAACTTTATGGTACTTGTATGGGATTTTTGTTCTGCTTGATAGTTTAGATAGGCGAAACCAGTGGCCAGTACAGCGAAGCAGGCTACCAATCCAAATAAGATATGGACACCACCTTGACTCATTAATCCCGCATTAAATTTAACAATGGTGTAAATCGCTAATAGAACAAGTAAGTCAGCGAATCCAAAAAACGTTTGATATTTTTGAATATTTTCTTGCTGATTGCTAGTATAGCTCTTGCGTAAAGTTGAAGAATTGTTAGCGAGGTCATTACTACCATATATTACGTCTTCTCCGCAATTATCAGAATCACTGTCTCCTTTTGTGGAATAATCAAAACAACTTTCAGAAAAGAGCTTATCACCACACCATCGCAAAAATTGCCGAAATTCAGGTGCCCCGATATACAACACCCCAATACCGGCTCCCACCATCCCTAAAACAGCCATCTGAAGGTTGCCTGCAATCAATGCAAAACCAACCCCTAAGATCAATAGCATTTGAACGATAAAAAAATCGCCATGTATATTTTTTTGCTTTCCATCATCAGTTTTAAAATACATCACCATATTATAAAGTGCTTTCAAAGCCAAAGCGCCGATAAATATAGCAGGAACTACGATTGCCGACAGTGCGATTACGTGTAGCGCAGAGAGAATTGCAAGCGTGACACCAGCGGTAATCGCGATGGTTGCAATCAGCTCAATCCAACATTTAACTTTTTGTGTGTGGTTGTCGCTAAAATGACAGATAGTGGTAGCGATAGCGAGAAGGGCTGCTAATGGGAATAAAACATAGACCCACCCTTGGGCAATAAGCCCGGCATTGAACATGAAAATAGTGAAAATTGCGAATAAAGTGGTTAATTCAAGAAATGTAAAAAATTTTTCTAGAGATTGGATTTTTGATGGTTTCTTGTCACGCTCTTCAGGTTGTACTGTATGGTTGCCAAGGTCTGAATAAATTATGGGTTTTTTTGGACTGCCCACCTTAACTTCTTTGTGTTCTGTCATCAGATTAACCTCTTTATCAGTAAATAAACGCTGCGCGATTGTATCATTTTAGCAGTAATTCCCGCTATTCTTTAAAGCGGCTAAAATAAAGGGTTTCTGGTGAAAGTTGTATACCGCTCGTGTTTGAATTTTCAGTTTTCTAAAACACAGTCTTTGGAAAAGATATTGTTAGGCACGAGCGGTATAATCTGTTTGAATTTAAGGGGG
>JAURND010000065.1 GCA_030830425.1 Gammaproteobacteria bacterium | reverse complement strand
GCTCTTACCCCAATAGAATTCTTTTCAGCATATTGTTTTAAAAACCAGTACCTTAAAGTAAGAGCGGTATCGATTCACGCATATTTACTCACTTGAAAGTTATAAGAACCAATTTTTTTGGGTTAAGGCGTGTCAACTACTGAAAATGAAGAAAAAATACCCTCCTCAATCCATACTCGCAAAGATTCAGCAATAAACGGAATTACTTTTTCTTCATCGAGATGCTCGCATAACGCTTCACATATCTGGGAAAAATCTTTTCCGGATTGGATGAGATGAATCATCTCTAGCTGTAAATCATCAACAGATCTAAAATAACTCTGACGATTAAAACGCCATATTAACCAATGTGTGCGTTTGCCATTAATCACTAAATCGGGATTTTCTGGGTTCCCTTGCAATAAGTGCCGCCAAAACGCGGGTATTGGATAAAGAAAGTGGTGTATGGTTAGTGAGGGGTGTGTACTCAATTTAAGAGAGTTCCATTGCTCAGGCGCAATAGCGGATACTTCTGCAAATGTGAGCTGGTCTCCATCTTTTGCAACAGTTGCGCTTTCTAGCGCCCATTCAAAACGTGCCATTTCTAGCAACATTAATAGATCAATATCCTCATTATTAAAAAAAACTTCTACGCTAGCATCTGATTCTAAAAATTCCTCAAGCTGTGCGCCTATATGGCGCACTGAAAATGAGCGCGATGGATGACGAATCAAATAAGCAGTACCTAAATGCTCAAATAATTCATCACCCACTATTTTTTTTAAAGCGGGAAAATCATTCGCTAAAATTTCTAATAACCGTAAATAATAACCACTTGTATACACGTCTAATCGTGTTTGTTTAAAAGTCCGATTGGGTCCTGCTATTTCTTTTTGGATATCTTTTTTGCACCCAATCACATACTCATGGAAATCTTCAATGGTTTTTTGCAAAGATTTCATCGTGCTGCTACCTTTTGTGAATCTGATATTTTTTGACTCAATACTGTATTTGCGATTTTTCTCGCTTGATTTAATTCTTCAACTAACGCTTCGATGGGTGGGATATTTTCATCTCTTTCAATCATCGTAGAAATCGGGTGAAAGCGTTTCACTGCTTCTGCATAAAGTTCCCAGACATCAGCGATAATCGGTTGATCATGTGTATCGACAATGTGGGTACCCAAATTTAAATGTCCTGCCAAATGAAATTGCTGTATCGCCTCGCCACGAATGCCGTTTAAATAATCCATTGCATCAAACCGATGATTGTAAGCACTCACATAAATATTATTAATATCTAGCAAGAATAAACATCCTGTGCGTTCATTTAAGGCGTTTAGAAAATCCCATTCGCTGATTGTCGAATGTTTATAGGTCACATAACTGGACGCATTTTCTAGCACAATTTGTCGGCCTAAGAAGTCTTGCACTTGCAAGATTCTATGAGTGACGTGTGCTAGTGCTTCTTCTGTATAGGGAAGCGGCATTAAATCATGTAAATTAATACCGTGTGCGGAAGTCCAACAAAGATGATCGGAAACCCATGCTGGATGAATACGATCCGCTAAAGATTTTAGCTGTTGAAGATAGTCCATATCGAGTGGGTCAATACCACCTATAGACAAAGAGACACCGTGCATGACGAGTGGATATTTTTCGCGGATTTTATCTAAGAAATAGAGGGGGTTTCCACCACCCACTAAATAATCTTCCGTGATGATTTCAAACCAATCGATGGGGTATTGTTTTTCTAATATAGATAAATAATGAGAAGGGCGAAGACCTAAACCGAAACCTAAATAGGGGAAGGTAGACATCTTTATACTCCTTCAAACTGAAAGTTTGGCTTTTTTTCAGCAACTCCGAATAAAAACGTGGAGCTTGCTTCCTGGTTTTAACGCATCGCTGCAATAAGTCCGCGATCGCAGTTAAGGTGAGAAACACTTAACAATTTCTTATGCGGCTGTTAGCAATGGGGCTATTTATGATGAGCAAGTTTCACAAGAAAACCTTTGTTTTAGACGCTTTGAAGCGTAGCAGAAATTGCTGATTTTTTGTGTTTTTAGATTAAAAAAGAGGAAATCAGTAAAGTGGAAAATATTTTATATTTTATTTTTTCCCTTTAATATTAATAGATGATAGCGCTCTGACTTAATTGCACTTTTTTCAGATCATGTCTTTTGAAAATTGATATTTTTAACGATGGGTAGTGGTAAATAGTTAAAAATTTAAAATGACTGAGCATTAAAGTGCATGCTTTTCAATAAAAGAAACCCGTCTTCTGGCCTCCCCAAGAAGGGAGAACCAGAAGTACAGTTTTAGGCTTACTTAGACTCGGTAGTTGCTGCATCTGCTGCTTTAACGGCAGGAGCTTCTGCTTTAGCTACTGCTTTCTTGTGATGCTTTTTGATATGAGAGCAGCTAGCTTTCTGCTTGCAGCCTGCTTTGTTTTTGCAAGCATTTGCAGTTACTGCATTACAGCTGTTTGGTACATTTGCTGGTGCTGCAGAACCGGAACCTTGGCTTGCGCAACCAACTAATAACAATGCAGAGCTGATCGCTGCAGCAACAACACCAACTTTAGAAAACTTACTCATGGTTTTACTCCCTCTTTGATTATTGTGAATTTACTTTAAAGAATATTAAACCCCTTGAAAGGGCTACCTTGGCTAAGGACGCCCCTGGTAATAACTTGTTGATATTATATCGAAAATACTGCTGTGCTATAAAAAAATCATGATCAATAAAACGCAGATCTTGGAAAGCGAGTGGTATATACCTACCCTAATTCAAGATGCTGGTTTTTGCATGCTTGAATTGAGAAAAAATCGGGGATTATTCAGGAGAGAAATGTTTTGCTTTCCCTTCTTTAACATCAACAGATTATACCGCTCACGCCCAATAATATTTTTTTCAGATGCTGTGCTTTAAAAAAATCCTAAATTTAAACACAAGCAGTATAACAACTTATTACCAGGGGAACCCTTAAAGTGCAAGACGATATATACTAGATTTTTATCATAAAATACAGCATTTTTTTCAGATAAATCAGATACTGCAAATATAGAAAGAACCTAACACTCGTCAGACAACACTGTAATTTAGACTGATTATTCAAAAAAATGCAAGTTTTGTGTAATAAAATCAGCAATTTTCGCCAAAAACGCGGAATTTGTTTCCTGATTTTAACGCGCCACTGCAGCAAGTCCGCACTCGCGGTTAAAGGAGAGAACCGTGAGCAACCCTTGACCACGAACAACTTTCACAAGAAGCACTGTGTTTTAACGGCTTGAAAGGGTGGCATGAGTTGATATACTCACTCCACTTCAAGATGCTGATTTTTGCATCTTTGAAGTGAGACAAAGT
>JAURND010000064.1 GCA_030830425.1 Gammaproteobacteria bacterium | reverse complement strand
GGGGGTTTTTTAAGGGGGAAGTGTTTTGCTGCCCCCTTAAATTCAAACAGTTTATACTGCTCGTATCAAAAAAGCAGATACATCAAGATTCTCACTTTCAAGTACGAGCAGTATATACCACGTATTGTTAAAAACCGTATATTTAAGCACGAGCGGTACAAAAAACGGCAGAGCACAATAAAATCATGGCCATACTAGATAAAAAAAAATCGGGGCACTCCTGCTTTTTGCGTATAACGCTTTTTTTTCTTTTCAGCTGTCTAATCAGTATCTTGAGTGTTGAGCCAGCGATTGCGGTAAATTCATCAGCTTATCAGGCAGAAGTGCCGGTGGCTAGTTATTCTGCGACTGACTGGCAGAAAGCGACCATTCCTGCATTGAATCAAGTTTTGGTGAAGCTTAGTGGGGACAACCGCATTACCCAAAAAGAAAATATTCGTAAGGCCATCATAAACCCCAGTGTTTTTGTGCAAAGTTATCATTACATTGAGCATACAAACCCCAAGTCTTTGGCAGTGCAAATTCAATTTTCACCCAAAGCTGTGGATAAATTAATACAAAAAGCAGGCGATTCAACAATCACTTTACCTGCGTCGGCATCATCTGAGCAAGTTGAGAAAAGGGTATCAGATGAAAAAAATATGGCGCTTCAGCAGCACATACAGGCTTCTGAGCCAAGTGCTTCACCTGTTTTTCAATCAGTAAACTTAGTTGTCTCTGGTATGCTGCAATTACAGGATTACACAGCGATGGTTGATTATTTGCGCCACATTGTAGGTGTGATTGATGTCAATAGTCAGCAGACCAAAGGTGATCGTGTATTGTTGGTGTTGAAAATCAGTATCCCTCAAAGTACATTCGTACAAATTCTTGACCATGATGGTAAACTGGTTAAAGCCCCGATTCAAAATACCAATAATCCAGCGATTGCAGCTTTGCTGAGTTACCGTTGGTTGAGTGATCATCCGGCAGAAAGCCTTGCAAACACGGTTAATCACACAGATAAAGTTTCAGTGTCCGCGCCACCAGCGGTGCAACCTGTCGATTCGGCGCCTCAAGATCCAGAAATCAGATCACCTCAAAGCGTCTCGGTAAAATCATCGGGCGATCAATTGCTCGTACCCGGTGACGCGACAAAAGCCCCGATTGTAGAAGGTATGCCAACAACACCCAATATTGCCAACCCGGCTGATGCTGCTGATAATGCGCCAGTTAGTCAGGCGCAGACGTTTGGTGTCTCCAATGCCGACTCTTTTTTATCGGATGACAGCGTGCCCCCCTAAAGAATAGAAGCGCCATCTAAAGAAGCAAGTTTCGCATTTTGAGCGGGAATTGCTGTCTTATCCAAAAACAAGATGATTTTTATTCCTAGTTCACGTACCATATCTCATTCATTTATTGGTCTAAATCAAATCTTGGTTGTACGCTTCAATAATTCCTACATTTTAATTATGGTATTGATATGATTTTCAAAAAAATTCGAGGTATTTTCTCAAATGATCTCTCTATTGACTTAGGGACAGCTAACACGCTTATTTATGTGCGCGAAAAAGGGATTGTATTAAATCAGCCATCCGTTGTTGCTGTACGCATAGACCCCACTACCGGTCAAACACATGTGGTAGCGGTGGGTGTTGAAGCAAAACGCATGCTAGGTCGCACACCGGCTAACATTGTGGCCACAAGACCGCTGAAAGATGGGGTGATCGCTGATTTCTTTGTGACTGAAAAAATGCTACAGCACTTTATTCATGAAGTTCATGAAACCCGAACTTTTAAGCCCAGCCCTCGAGTATTGGTTTCAGTGCCCTGTGGTTCTACACAAGTAGAGCGTCGTGCGATTAAAGAATCTGCATTTGGCGCAGGCGCACGAGAAGTTTACTTGATTGAAGAGCCTATGGCGGCAGCAATTGGCGCCGGATTACCCGTAGATGAAGCCAGCGGTTCTATGGTCGTAGATATTGGTGGTGGCACCACCGAAGTTGCGATTATCTCGCTCAATGGCATTGTCTATGCAACTTCTGTTCGAATTGGCGGTGATCGATTCGACGATGCTATTGTCAATTATGTGCGTCGTAATTATGGGACGTTAATTGGTGAAGCGACTGCTGAACGGATTAAACAAGATATCGGTACCGCATTCCCCAGTGGTGAAATCAAAGAAATCGAAGTCAGAGGCAGGAATTTATCTGAAGGTATTCCTCGTAGTTTTGTGATGAACAGCAATGAAGTATTAGAAGCACTGCAAGAACCTTTGATGGGTATTGTCGCTGCTGTGCGTGATGCATTAGAAAAAGCTCCCCCTGAGCTAGCGTCTGATATCGCAGAGCGCGGTATGGTATTAACAGGCGGCGGCGCTTTGCTAAAAGATCTAGACAGGTTGTTGATGGAAGAGACAGGGCTGCCAGTTATTGTCTCTGAAGATCCATTAACCTGTGTTGCCAGAGGCGGCGGGCGCGCATTGGGGATGATGGATGTATTGGGTGGTGCGTTTTTGTCTAAAGAATGAGGTCTTACAATTTTACTTTATTACTGATTGTGAAAATTTTTGATTTTATCAATATTGATACGCCTTTTACTTAAAGATGCTGGTTTTTAAAGCAATATCCTAAAAAAATCTTATTGAAGTGAGACGAGTATCATCTGTTTGAATTTAAGGGGGCAGCATGGATCCCGATCTTCGTCGGGACGCTTCGCGAAAACCCTCTTGTTTTGTCTCAACCTGAAGGTGAAAAAGACCGTACCTTCAGGTTGAATGAGTATATTCGATTGAAAATGGAGTAATCTCATTAATCCCTTATTCAAGCGTTATCGTTTTTTAGAATTACGTGCGCTCATTTTTTTGTTGTTTTCTGTGACATTGATGGTGATGAATCATCAACTTCCAACATTTGCCCATGTTCGTTCTAATTTAGCTGTTTTAGTGCTTCCTATCCAAAAGATGGTTGATGAGCCCATACAATTTTTTAATTGGTTAGGGACGAGTATTGTCACTGAGCAAGAAGTCATTGGTGAAAATGCCCAACTTCGGGCAAGACAACTTTTGCTAGAAGCAAAGTTACAAAAATTATTGGCGTTAGAAGGAGAAAACCAGCAGTTGCGGGAATTATTAACTTCCTCTAGGCATATCTCAGGGAAAATGT
>JAURND010000011.1 GCA_030830425.1 Gammaproteobacteria bacterium | reverse complement strand
ATCTTGTCAAATTGAAATTGCCAGTGAGCTCCGTTATCGCAAAACCGTGGTACAACCCCATACATTGTTTACTGTGCTCTCTCAATCAGGAGAAACCGCCGATACATTAGCGGCTTTAAATCAAGCTAAAACCTTGGGTTACCAAAATACGTTAGCGATTTGCAATGTGCCTGAAAGCTCTATTTTACGAGAGTCTGATTTCGAATTACTCACGCGTGCTGGCGTTGAAATTGGCGTTGCATCGACTAAAGCATTTACGACACAACTCGTGGCACTATTGCTATTAACCATTGCTTTGGGCAAACCTCATCGATTAAAACCAGATACCGAAGCTCAAATTGTGTCTGCATTAAAAGGGTTATCTGTCAAAGTTGAACAAGCGATGGCTTTAAATGATCGTATACGTGAATTAGCAGCCGTTTTTGTCGATAAACAACATGTACTATTTTTAGGTCGCGGATCGTTATATCCGATTGCTATGGAAGGGGCATTGAAACTAAAAGAATTATCTTACATTCACGCTGAAGCATATGCAGCTGGCGAACTTAAACATGGTCCTTTGGCATTAGTAGATAAAAACATGCCCGTCATCGCAGTTGCCCACACGAATCCATTCATTGAAAAATTAAAATCAAACTTACAAGAAGTTCGTGCACGTGGCGGACAATTAATCATCTTTTGTGATGACCCAGAACAATTTAAAGATTTTACAAACAACACGATATTAATTACCCTACCTGTTGTTGATGAAATATTGGCACCGATTGTATACAGCATTCCATTACAACTATTGGCCTATCATGTCGCTGTCTTAAAAGGGACCGACGTAGATCAACCTCGTAACCTCGCTAAATCTGTCACCGTTGAGTAAGGTGGCTATCTAACTAAGGGGTGATCAATTGCTTTATCCCCCCCTATTCTCTGGCTTTTCTACCGATACAGCGGTCTTTTTAGCGTCATCAAAGTCTATATCCGCTCTTACTTGAAGGTACTGGCTTTTAAAACCATATACTGAAAAAAATGCTGTTAGGGTAAGAACGGTATAACTTATTGAATTTAAGGGGGTAAGAATACTTCCCCCTTAAAAATCCCCCTGGTTTTGTCTCACTTTCAGGGAGAACGAGTATATTTTAAAATACAATGGGTTTCTTTAATATAAAATCGCGCGACCACAAAAGCGAATAAACTGATCAGGGGAACACAGATTAATCCTAGGCGATAATCATGTAAAGCATAAACCGGTGCACCGTTAAGCATAGCACCAGTCCAATTATGTTTTAAAATCATACCAATCATCGGCAACAAAAACATACCGCCTACAACGACAGCCATATTATTAAAACCAATGGCTGTACCAACAATCTGCTTATGATTATTATCTTGAATCACCCCAAAGCTTAATGCTTGCCCTGAGGCTGATGCGCCTAAAAAGAAAAGCATGACACACATCCAATTCCAAGATAAGTCGACATAGAGCGTTAAAATACCTGTCACAAGGGCCATTGCGGCACAAAATATCAGCGGTTCACAGCGACTGCGAGCCAGGTTAGAGATTAACCCTGCCACAGGGCCACCGATTGCTACTCCTAGCCAAAGTATCGTAATACCCCAGGAGGCAACAGCAGCATTGATGTTATATTTGACCATCAAAAAGGGTAATCCCCATAATCCAGCCATCACCACCATTGGTGTCCAAATCGCAAATGCATAGAGCCCAACCCACCAATTTTGCGGATTACGACAAACGTTAGATAGTCGCTGAAATTCTGATATGACTCCGTTTTTGGGGGGGTCTAACTGATGCGAAACCGGTTGCTTCGGGGAATTTCTGACAAATATAACAATGAGTGCGAATATAACTACCCCAATGACCACCAACCAATTTACCGTTGCATGCCAACCAATACGAGAGACCAATGCAACAATAGGACCTACACCCATTATCGCACCAATACAGCCTAGAAACTGCACTAGACCTACAGCCATTGCAAAATATTTAGGCGGAAACCAATGCGAAATGATGACCAAGGAGCCCACAAAAGCAGTCGACGCTGCAAAACCAATTAATAGAAATGAAAGATTAGCAATAAAAATATGGTGAGAGTGTCCAAACAAAGCCGTACTGAATATGCAAAGGACAACTGAAATACATAATAGTTTACGAGTCCCAAATCGATCTATCAGTAATCCAGCAGGTATTTGCATTAAGGTATAACCATAATAAAACATCGAACCTAAAAAACCCAGCCCTCCTGCTGATATGTGAAAATCACGCATCAATTCCGATTCCATACCACTGGGCATAGTTCGTAATGTAAATTCATAAATATAAAATAAACTGGCAACAGTACATACTAATGTGGCATATAAATGATAGGTAATGCTGGATTGTTTTTTTTGCAACATGGATTTGCTCTCATAGAAAAATAAAATTTAGCATGTGAAACACAGCATGCTTGGTTCGAACGTATAACTTTCACAAGAAACCTTTTTCTTAGGCTCCCTAGAAGGCAGCTGAAATTCCTGGCTGTTCACAAAAAACTTCCAATATTATCATTACATGGCTTCATAGTTCGGCCCATCCCCGCCTTCAGGGGGTACCCAACGAATGTTTTGAGTGGGGTCTTTAATATCACAAGCTTTACAATGAAGACAATTTGCCGCATTGATCTGTAGTTGTGGATGAGCACCCAAAATATTGACAGATAATATTTCATAAACGCCCGCAGGGCAATAACGTGTTTCTGGTGCATCATAAATCGCGTAATTCACAGCGATTGCTTGATTCGGATTTTTCAGTACTAAGTGGCAAGGTTGATTTTCAGTATGATGGATGTTAGACAAATAAACTGAACTTAATTTGTCGAAAGTAAGCACCTGATCATGTTTAGGATAATGAATTTTTTTGGCATTTTTGGCTGGTTTTAAGCTAACATGATCTGCCTTTCGATGTGATAGGGTCCATGGTGCTTTACCGCCAAATAAATACATGTCTATCGCACTGTAAGCTAAACCCACCCATAACCCCCAATAAAAGCTAGGCCGAATATTTCGCGCACCATACAATTCTTGTCCAACCCAAGTATTTAACATAGTGGCTTTAAAAGTAGGAATTTCTTGATGCACTGCTTTTTCCATCAAGCATTCAGCAGCAACCATCCCTGATTTCATGCTGGTATGAATGCCTTTAATCCGAGAGACATTCAACACGCCAGCGCAATCACCGATTAACGTACCGCCTGGAAAACTCAAGTCAGGGATAGATTGCCACCCACCCTCATTGAGGGATCGAGCGCCATAGGCTAAACGTCGCCCCCCTTTAAACGTTTGACAAATCGTGGGATGTGTTTTGAATTGCTGTAGTTCTTCGTAAGGATCTAAATAGGGATTACGATAATCTAATCCAACCACAAATCCGACGACAACCTGATTTTTTTCCAGATGATATAAGAAAGAGCCACCATAGGTATAGCGATCTAAAGGCCAACCCACGAAATGGTACACATGTCCTGGCCGATGCTGCTCAGGCGCCACTTCCCATAACTCTTTGATACCTAAGGCATAAGTTTGGGGCTGCGACTGTTGAGTCAGGTGAAACTTCTCTATTAATGTTTGGGTCAAAGAGCCCCTGCACCCTTCAGCAAATAAAGTATGCGTGGCGTAAATCTCTAAACCAGCCTGATAGCGAGCGGTTAAATTTCCGGATTTATCAAGTCCTTTATCCCCTGTAGCAACGCCACACACTTTTCCAGTATCATCATACAGCACTTGAACTGCCGAAAATCCTGGAAAAATATTCACCCCCAGATCTTCGGCTTGCTTTGCCAGCCATCGACAAAAAATCCCTAAACTCACGATATAATTGCCTTGATTTTTCATACATGCTGGGGTGGGCAAATGCCAAGCCCGATGTTGAGTCAGCAATAAAAACGCATCTTGCGTAACCGGGGTTTTTAAAGGCGAATCTCGATGCATCCAATCGGAGAGTAACTCATCTAACGCTTTAGGGTCCAACACAGCACCCGATAAGTTATGTGCACCCACTTCAGCGGCTTTTTCTAATACAGTGACGGAGATAGGACGATTTTGGGATTGACTCAGTTGCATGATACGAATAGCAGCCGATAATCCTGCAGGGCCGGCGCCTATGATTAATACATCAACGGTAAGCGATTCTCGATTCACAGATTTTAGCTCTCCACTCAACAGATCATTAAGGATTATTCAGCAAATTCCGCTTTTTGAGCAGAAACTACTGAGACCTCTATCGCCAAAGCAATCGCTTCTCCACCCCCAATACATAAAGTGGCGATCCCTCGCTTTAACCCAGATTGTCGTAAGGCATAAATTAAGCTGACTAATATGCGAGCACCCGACGCGCCAATGGGATGCCCTAATACACAAGCACCCCCATGAATATTCACTTTTTCATGAGGAATATTCAATGCATGCATAGTTGCCATCGTCACGACCGCAAATGCTTCGTTAATCTCGAATAAATCGACATCCGCGACAGTCCACGATAAAGCAGTCAGCAATTTTTGCACAGCGCCAATCGGCGCCATGGTAAAAAGCGAAGGTTCTTGGGCATGTGTTACAAAACCAACAATCGTCGCTAACGGAAAAATTTCTCTTTTTTCAGCTTCTGAGCCTTTCATTAAGACTAACGCTGCTGCACCATCTGAAATAGAAGAAGCATTAGCCGCCGTCACAGTGCCTCCTTTTTTAAAAGCGGGTTTTAATTGCGCAATTTTTTCAGGACGCGCAGTGAGAACTCCCTCATCTTGATCGATCGGTATGGCGCCATTTTTTGTTGAGACAGTCATCTGGGCAATTTCCGATAAAAATCCGCCTGTTTCCTGTGTTTTTTTTGCGCGTTCCAGCGAAGTGATGGCAAATTGATCTTGCGCTTCGCGCGTTAAATTCAGTTGTTGCGCGCAATCTTCGGCAAATAAACCCATCAAAGAACCTTTTTGATACGCATCTTCTAAACCATCATAGACCAGATGATCGAGAGCTACTTGATGCCCTAATCGATAGCCACTACGCACTTTAGGTAATAAATAAGGGGCGTTGCTCATACTTTCCATCCCACCGGCAATCGCGACACGCGATGAGCCTGCGAGCAACATGTCGTGCGCCAACATCACCGCCTTCATCCCTGAGCCACATACTTTATTGACTGTCGTGCAGGCTACCCCATGAGGTAACCCTGCACAAAAAGCGGCTTGCCTAGCCGGTGCTTGCCCTACACCTGCCGATAGCACACATCCCAATAACACTTCATCTATGTCACTGGGATTCATATTCACTTGCTCATATGCCGCTTTTATGGCAACACCACCCAGCTGCGGTGCCGTTATGTCTTTAAATACGCCTTGAAAATTACCTATCGGTGTTCTTTTTGCGGCGACAATCACAATGGCATCTGCTTGTGGATGGTTTAAATGGAAGGATGTCATGTATTTTTTTTGACCGCGTTTTGAGGAGAATTGCTGCAATTAGACTAAACGCTTACCGCGCCATAACTGGATCGCTAATGTGAGCAACACCATCGCACCCGTCACCATTTTAAAGTCGGAGGGCTGTAGTCCCATAGCCATCACCAATCCCTGAATTTGCTGATAAACCACAGCTCCTACAAATGGCGCTAATAATTGCTGCCATAAACGCGTTGTGCCTGTTAATGTTTCACCAATCATCAGGGCTGCAAGCGCGTGGATTAAAATACCAACCCCCATACCAATATCTGCATAACCTTGCATCTGTACCATCAAGGCGCCAGATAAACTATTGCACGCATTACCAAATGCTAATCCCATGAGTGTGTATCGCGTCAGATTTATCCCTTGCTGAGCTGAGACCTGTGGATTTAGGCCGACAGCACGAAAACGTAATCCTTTTTCAGTATGTAAAAAAGCATACATTGCGCATAACACCAAAGCATTTAACACCAATAACAAAATTGTTTTATGGGTATCCGTGCTGGCAAATAAAGAAAAAATAGTTGACTGATTAAAGAGCGCCACATTAGGTTTCCCCATTAATCTTAAATTGACGCTATATAAAATAGTACTGACAATAATACCTGCCAATAAACTATTGATGCGTAATTTTAGGTGTAACATGGCGGTGAATGTACCTATCAAGCCACCTGCTAACATACTCATAAAGATGGCTAAAATGGGGTGAATGCCTTGAAGCAATAACAACGCACATAAACAACCGCCCAATGGGAATGTGCCTTCCGAGGTTAAATCGGCAAAATTTAATAATCGAAATGGAATCATCACACCCAATGCCACAAAAGCAATCATCAGGCTTTGCATGATGCCTATCGGTATTAAATTGATCCAGGTAGTCAACATCGCTATCCCTCGCCCATTAATAAACTATCTTCATGATGATGAAATCGTTGGAGTAATTGTGTAATAGTCAGTGCTTTCTTTTCCGTACCGCTAACATCAAACACAATGTTGCCTTTGTGGATCATAATGAGTCTATTGCCATGCTTGATCGCATCAGGTAAATGATGAGTGACCATCAAGGTGGTGATATTTTTTTGTTGTATCAACTGCGCCGTGCTTTCCATGATGTGCTGCGAACTCTTGGGGTCTAATGCAGAACAATGCTCATCTAATAAAAGCAATTGAGGTGAATGTAAAGTAGCCATGGTAAATGCAATGGCTTGACGTTGTCCGCCTGATAATTCTCTACAAAGTGTATTCAGTTTTTTTTCTAAATCCATCTGCAACGATGAGAGGTGTTGCATAAATACATGTTGGTATTGGCGATATGAACCAAATGTTGCTTTTCTTCCACGCATATACGCTAAACTTAAATTTTCAGATACGGTCATATCTGCAATCGTACCGCGCACAACATCTTGAAATACACCGCTGATATATTTTCCACGTTGATATAAGGGTTGTTTAAAAATATCTTGATCGCCTAACCTTATTTTTCCAGTATCCGCCGCATATTCGCCGAGTAGTATTTTTAATAGCGTGGATTTTCCAGAACCATTGCTACCAATCACCATACAAAAATCACCCGTTTGCAAAGTCAGCGAGATGCTGCTCAACGTGGGCTGACTGTGTCCTGCAAATGTTTTAGAAAGGTTTTTGATTTGTAGCATATACTGCTCGTACTTGAATGTGAGAATTTTAATGTATCTGCTTTTTTGATACGAGCAGTATCATCTATTTGAATTTAAGGGGGCAGCAAAACACTTCACCCTTAAAAAACCCCCTGGTTTTGTCTCACTTTCAGGGAGAAAGCGTATATATTGCTCGTACTTGAAGGCAGAATCTTTAGTTTGAAGTCGTTATATTTTTTGATCGAGAAGGCAAAAAAATACCCAACTGCTCCGCTTTTTTTCTACTCACTAGGCCTTGGTGGTTAGAGAAACTCGGATAAATCGGTGTAATATCCCCCGGCTTTTCACCTTTGAGTATACGCACAACAATATCTGCTGTGTTCAGTCCTACTTGATGGTACGACACGGCAAAACTGCCAAATACTTCATCATTCTTGGCTGCGCTTTCATCTGCGCTAAAGACCGGGATTTTTAATGAATCTGCCACGGCAACAATAGCGGGTAATGAAGGTTGTATGAGGCCACTGGTACCTACATAAATCAAATCGACTTTGTCTTTGAATTGTTGCGTACGTAATGGGATATCTTCGGGATTATCAATCGGCAGCGCCATGACCGTCATGTTTGCTGCTTTAGCCGCCGCAGCCATCATCTCTACCAAAGCATGATCGTTATCTTCGCTAGAGGAATAGAGCAATCCGATCGTCTTGGCCTGCGGTAACAGTGTTTTGCTGAACTGCAAAAATGCGATTAAATCGGGCTGATCTGAAGCACCCGATAAATTGTCAATTCCCTGTAACTTATTTTTTAATAATTTTGCTTGCACAGGATCTGTAATCGCCGAAAAAACAATCGGGATATCTTTAATTTTATATTTAGCAGCCTGAGCAACCGGCGTAGATAGCGCAACAATTAGCCTCGGTTTATCAGCCACCAACTTAGATAACATTTGTGGAATAAGCGTGGCATCAAAATTGACATCTGAAATATCATAGATCACCGCCGTCCCTTCTGGATACCCCGCTTTAGTCAAGCCATCTTTCAACCCTTGTATCGTTTCTTGTAAGGTAGGATGAGGACCATAATTGGCAATGGCTATTTTAATGGGATCTGCACATACCCCGCTGACTGTAAATAGTAGCGATAATATAATGCCATAGATCATTTTTATTTTTTTCAGCATGTTATTTTTTCTTTTTAGCAGGTTAGTCCGTTTTGTTTTTTATCCGCCAGATCAGAATCATGACGGACTGTTGAATCAGCAGTATTGAAAAAAGTTTGAGCAAAATAAGGGGCTTTCAAATCTACGCTGATCGCCTCTGCCTCTTTGCTTGATTCGATGACGATATAACCGGCTAAACAAGCAACCACAGCCGACACTGCAATAATTTTTGTGGGTGCAACAGCAATAGCTGAAGCAATCTGAGCGGCAGTTACTGGAATACCCACAGCATGTAACATACCCACCAACGCACTTGTTGAAGCCGCGCCAGCAAGCAGAACAGGCACTGCGCCAGCAAAGAGTATAGCACCCAAAATCGCAAGACAGACAAAACCGATATAAGCAATCTGCTTATCTCGAATCATGTTGAGTACCAAAGCTATCGTGGCGTTTTTATTTATTGTGTTTTCTGGTGCTACAGCATACAGCAACAGGTGATATGTCAATTTTGTGATAGCTGATACGCATTTTTTATCAAAAATTAGCGCTTTTTGCTCTAGTACCCAATTAAGCATTGCTTGTTTCTGGGCATAATAGATATCTTTAATCGGGGAAGGTGCACACAAGTTTTGAAAGCTCTCTAGAAATATCTCTATGTTTTTCATGAAAACAAGCTTCCCTATTCCTTTAGGGGTCTTTTTTTTAGAAAAGCCATCTGCTTCATTTAAAAATTTGAATTGAAACGCTAAGTTCTGAAAAGCGTGATATGCCCTTTGAAAGGCTACATCAGGCAGAATATTAAAAACTTCGCCTGGGTTGGAATGAGGTTTAATCAGGTAGCCATCTGCGATATCACCGCTATAAATCTCTTGGCTGTGGCTTGCAAGTAGGCTTTCGAAAAAGCAGCTTCTCTGTTTTTCGTCACTTCCAAAGAAAGCATTTTTTTTGATCTCGGCTATGGTAGGTCGAAGATTAACATCAGTAGTTTTAAGCAGGTTGGCCAGCCCCTCAATATCTGCCTTTTGATTGACAGCAATGACGCCGCATATATCATGCACAATACATCCCAGCGAATAAATATCTCCTTTAAAGTGGTTTAAGTTTTGGGAAGTATATTTACCGCCTTTCATACATCTTTCTATTTCAGGGGCCCTATAAGATCGGGTACTGCATGCATTGATATTTTCGTTTAGGCGCCCTTTTTCATCTACCTGTTGAATACCGTCAAAATCAGTTATTTTGACGGTTATTTTTCTGGATCCCGCCGAATTATCGATAAAAACTAATATATTATGGGGTTTAAGATCTCTATGAATAAGCTGATTATTGTGAAGAGTTTCTAGACCTAGTACCAATTGTCCAATAATATTTTTAGATTCATCTGATGACAAGGAAATAGATCGTTTTTTTTCGTCTATGACTGTGCTGTAAAAATTACCAGATGCCTGCATGGCAATTCTTTTTTTTCCAATTATGACAAAATTGAAATCTAAAAAGGGTGATCTAATATTCTTTTCTGCGAGTAGTTGATTGGCTTTTTTTAGATCATTTTCACTTTCTTTCGTTGTGGTTACCGCTATTACCAAATCTAATGATTTAAATGCTTGTTTATTTTCTTGTTTATTTTCTGTTAACTGATCGCTTTTAGTGAGGACACTTAGCTTAAGCTTAGAGGCGCATGCGATGCTAAATGCGCCCTTTCCAAGGGCTCCCTTGTTATCTGCATCTTTCCTCAATAAGCCTGCGCTTTTCATTGCAATGGCAGTTATCTCATCAAGAATCTCTTGTGCATTTTTTGGATGTTTTTCATCTAAAAGTTTTGGCATATTTTTCTCGCGCTGTTAATCAGCCATTCAAAAAAACTTTGTTTTAGGCTTTTTAAAGGAAGACGGGCAGTTTTGTCTATCCTGAAGCCTTTATTGAGGTAACTGCCATACTGGCATGGATTCTTGCCTTCACGGGAACGACACCCATTTTTTTACGTATGACCTAAACCGTGTTTTTAATTGTCAGCGGCAAAAACTGTGGCGTTGAGTTTAAAGGATGGCGGAAGCACTTTTACCCCACCATCGCCATCGCCTGCTCCATATCGACTGACACCAAGCGTGATACACCTGGCTCTTGCATCGTAATACCAACCATCTGCTGAGCCATTTCCATGGTCGTTTTGTTATGACTGATAAAGAGGAATTGAATGGTCGATGACATCGTTTTTACTAAACGACAAAAACGTCCCACATTCGCTTCATCTAGCGGCGCATCCACTTCATCTAATACGCAAAAAGGTGCGGGGTTTAACTGAAATAATGCAAAAACCAGTGCAATCGCGGTTAATGCTTTTTCTCCACCTGATAATAAATGCAATAAAGTATTACGCTTGCCTGGCGGTTGAGCACGAATGACCACACCGGCACTGAGCACTTCATCTCCCACCCATTCTAGTTCTGCATTGCCGCCATCAAACATCGTAATAAACAAGGCCTTATATTGTTCATTAGCTTTATCGAATGTTTCTTTTAAACGCGAACGCGACTCTTTATCAATTTTGCGAATAGTCGTTTCCAATGTGGTCAATGCTTCTGTTAAATCATGATTCTGGCTATCTAAATATTGTTTACGCGCTGCGCTTTTTTCATATTCTTCTATCGCTGCTAGATTGATTGGCCCCAGCCGTTGAATCCGATTTTCAATACGCTGTAATTTTTGTTGCCATGCTGCTTCAGCGACTTCTTGAGGGATATTTAAAGCCAGTGACTCAAACGCATGACCTGTTTCTTGAATTTGAGTCCAGTGGTTTTCGCGATTTGTTTGCACCATAGTTTGTGCAACACGAAGTTCAGCAATCTGTTCACGAAGTTGTTGCAATTTTTTTTCACTTTGATGCCGCTGTGTTTCCAACTGTCGCAACTCATGGTCCAAATCAGATGATTTTT
>JAURND010000063.1 GCA_030830425.1 Gammaproteobacteria bacterium | reverse complement strand
TTCTGGGGTTTCAGTTTTCTCTTCTGGGGTTTCAGTTTTCTCTTCTGGGGTTTCAGTTTTCTCTGGGGCAGCCTTAGTATTGGTAAAAAATACTTTAAATACTTGCGAAAAAGCATTGACAAACATAGTGATAAAAGTGAGCGTCACCGTTATTCCAGTAATAAGACCAGTCATTTGCCCACCACCAAATAGTTTGGCCAATGCAGTGGTGCCAGAATCGATTGTAAAAAAAGTAATTACAGAATATGCCACGCAAAAAAGTAGGACTATAAGCCCAAAGCTAACCAGTTTAGCTTTGCTTTCACTAAAACGTTCAGAAATTTTTCGGTTGAAGCTATCAATATTTTTTCTTACACCGGCTGCTTGAAAAGAATAAAAAGATAGACCTGCAATTATGGCTAAAAGGAAGCTTCCAACCAAAAGGGAAATATTTGATGTGGTTATTGCTAATGTAGGGTACACGCCTACAAATGAAAAAAATCCAATGATGCCAGCAAAACTGGTAACAGTCGCAGAAACACAGGCAAGAAAAATAAAAACAGTAATCCAATCAAAACCGTTTGATGCTTTATTTTGGCTTTCTTCTCTCTCTAAGCTCTTAATCATTGTTTTGCCACGACTGTAGGCGCAAATAATGGCGTTACAAACAGCAAAAGGGATGGCAATGAATATTGAGAGGGGGGACGGGACATTCAGCAAAGTGAGTGCGCCATAGACAAAAACAATACAAAGTGCTGCAGAAGAAATGATTTTACAAAATGCCAAGGTATAGCCTCCTATTGTTCTGAGGAGATCAGAACGAGGAGAGTCAAAATAATTGCAGATTGAGTCAAAATAACACCAGATAATGCCGCCAACAACCAGAAAAGGAACGGAAATGTATAATGCTGTTATCAGCGAAATTTTCCAGCGAAAGATGAGGAGAAGGATTGCAATGACGAGGGCAATGAAAGGCGGGAAAAAATAAAGCGATTTTTTATTTTTATCGGGGTTATTAGAGTGAGAAGAACCGGAGAGTTGCTGAGTTCCTAGTGAGTCTATGGTCATTGATTAATCCTCTATTTTGAATGGGGGTTTCAAAACGTACTGCTTGGCGATTCTTCAATACTGACTGATTTGGTTTTCCTAAACCAAACTCGGCTACTCCCTTACTTTCTTATTGATATCCTTCTTATTGATATTCTTTAACGCTTATAGACTTCATTAAGTCGACTCCATTAATCCAACGAGAGTATATACTTTTTTTAGCGTGGCGCTAGCTTTTTCACGGGCGGCTAGCGCCCCTTGATGTAAAATGCGTTGCAGTTCAGTCTCATCTTTTCGAAGTGCTTGATAACGAGACTGGATCGGGGATAAAAAAGCAATGATGGCTTCGCTGACATCTTGTTTAAACTGACCATAGCCATTTGCGTGTTGGTAGCTGGTTTCCAGTGCTAAGATGGTTTTATCGGTCACCGCAGAAAATAGCACTAGCAAATTAGAAATACCTGGTTTTTCTGTCAGATTAAATCGAATTTCATGACCAGAATCCGTGGTTGCGCGTTTTAATTTATGGCGAATGGTATCTGGTTCATCAAGCAGCGTAATAAAGTTATGGAGGTTGGCGTCTGATTTGGACATTTTCTGTGTGGGGTCTTG
This sequence comes from Gammaproteobacteria bacterium, assembly GCA_030830425.1. Lineage (GTDB taxonomy): Bacteria > Pseudomonadota > Gammaproteobacteria > JAURND01 > JAURND01 > JAURND01. The sequence goes on along the minus strand of JAURND010000063.1, from coordinate 2,641 downwards.
CAAGCTCATGATTCGCGCACCTTGTTTGGGGATATAAGGTTCTGGAATCGTAAATACATCGCCATAGCGATGATTAAAGCGCAGGGCTAAATCTCGAATTAACTCCAAATGCTGTTTTTGATCCTCGCCCACGGGTACGTAGTGGGTTTGATACAGCAACACATCAGCGGCCATTAATACGGGATAACCAAACAACCCGACATTGATATTTGCGGCATGTTGTTTAGATTTATCTTTGAATTGGGTCATGCGGTTGAGCTCACCCATATGCGCATAACAATTCAAAATCCAACTCAGTTGAGTATGTTCTGGGACATGTGATTGTGCGAATAAAATATTTTTAGCAGGATCAATGCCGCAAGCGATATATAAAGCCAGAAAATCGTAACACCGTTTGCGTAACATCTCAGGATCTTGCAAGACTGTTAAAGTGTGCAGGTCGGCCAACATGAAAAGACACTGATATTCATGTTGCAAAGTGACCCAGTTTTTAATGGCGCCAATATAACCACCAATCGTGAGTTCACCTGAAGGTTGAATGCCGCTAAAGATGTTTAATTTTTTGCTTTCATTCATGGTCATTTTTTTATACTATGAAAATACGCTACGGTGCCTGTAGCACCCTGTTTTTCCTTCTCTCTTTTTAGGAGAAGGTGCCTACGTAAAAGGTGAATAAGAGGTAAATATACTTATTCAACCTGAAGGTACTGTCTTTTTTGTCTTCAGGTTGAGACAAAACCAGGGGGTTTTTTAAGGGGGAAGTATTCTTCTGCCCCCTTAAATTCAACAAGTTATACCGTTCTTACCCCAATAGAATTTTTTTCAGCATATTGTTTTAAAAAACCAGTAACTTCAAGTAAGAGCGGTATACAATCTTCTCATCCTAGCGTAGAGACAAAAAAAGAAACACAATACGCTCATTTTTTAAACTTTCATATCTTATCATCCTAATGCCCATGTCCATACGTCTTTTTTTGTGCGCACTGCTCAGCCTGTTAAGTGGTTTTTTTATCGTAGAGACAGCGCTGGCGTCCCCACTAAATGAAGATTTACCCATCACTGGATTTGCAAATGATACAGGGATCAGCGCATTTGAACCGTCATTTATCCAATTGCTCAAAAAATGGCGAGTGCCCGGTGCTTCACTCGTCGTGATGAAAAATGGTCAAATCGTGGTGGACAAAGGGTATGGTTGGGCAGACAAACAGACAGGCAGAACCATTTCTGCCGATTCTTTGTTCAGGATCGCTAGCACCTCAAAAACAGTCACTGCGACGACTGTATTAAAACTTGCCCAAATGGGTAAATTGAACCTAAATGATCATGTATTTCGTATTTTAAATGATCTAAGGCCGCTTAATGGCCGTCCCATGAATCCAAAAATTGATCGAATCACCGTTCAGAACTTATTGCAGATGTCGTCAGGCTGGTTCTCAGGTGGGAATGGACATTTCGACCCGATGTTTGGCCCTTGGACGCCTGCGATGAAACAAGCCCTGGGTCCAGAACTACCAGCTAGCTGCGAAACCACCGTTCGTTTTATGATGTCTCAGCCCTTGAGATATGAACCAGGTACGCATTACGCCTATTCCAATCTAGATTATTGTCTCTTAGGGTTGGTGATTAATAAAGTGACGGGTTCAGATTACGGATATAGTGGCTATGAATCTTATGTGAAGAAAACAGTATTATATCCACTTGGCATTACCGATATGCAAATTGGCAGCACGCAATCTAAATATCGGCTGCATGATGAGCCGATCTACTATGAAGATTTAACAACAGGTCGAGATGAGCTGGCAAATTCTTGGTATTTACCTTATAGTAGCGCTGAATTATTGAGAAAGAATTTTGCAAATGGTGGTTGGTTGGCGACCTCAAAAGATTTGGCAACACTCGTACAAGCACTGTCTGCAGGGCGTGTGTTAAACTCGTCATTTCTCAATATCATGCAACAAAGACCCTCGTTTGTTCCTAAAAGCAGACAAACTTATTACACGATGGGCGGGATTATTTATTACCTAAAGGGGCAGCGTTATTGGATACAAACAGGCAGTTTTACGGGTAGCAATGCACTGATTGTCACTAAACCCAATGGAACAACCATTGCAGTCTTATTTAACTATCGCCCTGAAGCGTATTCTTTTTTATCCCGGTTTAGACCGGTCTTGAGAAGAATGATGATGACAAATACTTTTTAAGGAGAAAATAATGAGCGCTCATATCCAAACAGTGACAGATGTAGCTTTTGAAGAGAAAGTACTGCAATCAGCAACATCGGTGCTCGTTGATTTTTGGGCAGAGTGGTGTGGCCCTTGTAAAATGATCGGCCCTATCTTGGAAGCAGTTGCCCCGAGCTATGAAGGTCGTCTACAAATTTTTAAATTAAATGTCGATGAAAACACCCAGACCCCCACGCACTATAATGTTCGTGGTATTCCCACATTAATTTTATTTAAAGAAGGCAAACCCGTAGCCACCAAAGTGGGTGCATTGAATAAAACACAGTTAGCTGAGTTCTTAGACGCGCATATTTAAATCATATATACTGCTCGTACTTGAATGTGAGAATTTTAATGTATCTGCTTTTTTGATACGAGCAGTATAATCTGTTTGAATTTAAGGGGGCAGCAAAACACTT
>JAURND010000062.1 GCA_030830425.1 Gammaproteobacteria bacterium | reverse complement strand
TTGTAATTTTCCTTCAAATGTACGCGCCCGTAATGCAAAAATATGTAATATCAATTCTGTTCTATCGATAACGGGACACTGCAATAATTTTTCTAGATTACGTTTTTGACTGGGGGAAAGCGCATGATTGACCAACACTTGATGCGCTTGATGCAGTTTGACCAGATCTGCAATTTCTTGTGCCTTACCGCTACCCATAAAATATTTTGCATCAGGGACTTTGCGATTAGCTTCTATCAAAGCCACCATTTTTAGTTTTGCCGATAGCGCGAGTTCTTTAAACTCCGCCACATCTTCTGCTTGATAGATGGTTTTGTCAAAATGGAGCTGCACTAAAATCGTTTCAGATCCGGGTAAAAAAGTCGTTTGCTTCATGCTTAATTCCGCAATTTTTGGTGTGTGCTGCTCATGTTTTAATTGGAATAAGTTTCTCTGGTTAATTTACTCAAACAGGTATCATAAACCTTCGCCGCACTGTGTGACAGTTTATCCATCAACGTTCTTTTGGGTTGATAACACACGTCATAAATGTCTGCTGTTTTGCTGGCTGATAGCAAATAATCATCGCTGGTGCTGATCCCATCAATTAAACAAAGCTCAAGTGCGCGGGTGCCATACCAATGTTCACCCGTGGCTACTTTTTCCATATCCAGTGATGATCTGTTTTCCAGTAAAAAAGTTTTAAATAAGTGATGCGTTTCATTCACTTCTGCTTGAAATTTCTCGCGCCCTTGTTCGGTGTTTTCACCAAACAAAGTGAGTGTACGCTTATATTGACCCGCCATAATTTGTTCAAATTCGATGTCATTTTTCTTGAGTAGCCGATGAAAGTTAGGGATTTGCGCAATTACCCCAATAGATCCCAAAATTGCAAAAGGTGCCGCTAAAATACGATTGGCAACAGCTGCCATCATATAACCGCCGCTAGCGGCTATTTTGTCGATGATGACCACTAACGGAATTTGATGATTTCGAATGCGTTGTAATTGAGAAGCGGCTAGACCATACGCATGTACCATACCGCCCGCACTTTCTAGGCGAAGTACAATCTCATCTTCTGGTGTTGCTAAAGTGAGCAACCCTGTAATGGCTTCACGCAGTGATGTGGTTGCAGAAGCGCGTATGTCTCCTGTAAAACTCATGACAAAAATACGTTTGCGAACGGCCGATAAATTTGCCTCTGCTTTATGCTGTTTTTTTTGTGCTTTTAATGTTTTTTTATATTGCACCTTGTTTAGCACGACTTGAGATAAGATATCGTGCATTTCTTCATATTTTTTGTTAAGTTTTTTGATACACAATTGACCTTGATCGCGATTTTTATTTTTACTGGCGATAGAAAAAATGCCAATCAGTAAGACTAACAATCCAATAATCAAGGTAAAAACTTGAGCGGTAAAAAGCAAATACTGTGCGAACATGTGATGACTCCTTTATAACGTATTACTTGATGTTAAGTTTGAAATTATATAACCTGCAATAGCAGTTCTCGCCTTTTTTTGAAGGGCCTAAAAAAACTCTAATGCAATATGATTATGATAGAACTCCGTGAGTTACATAAACAATATTCATTGCCAGATCATACCGCTATTGAGGCTTTAAAGGGAATCAATTTGACGGTAAAACCTGGAGAAATATTCGGCATTATCGGTGAAAGTGGCGCAGGAAAAAGTAGTTTGATTCGTTGCGTGAATGGTTTAGAAACACCAAACGCAGGTCAGGTGATTATCAATGGCCAAGATCTGATGCAGTTGAATAAGCCCCAATTGCGACAGATGCGTAGAAATATCGGCATGATTTTTCAACATTTTAATCTGCTGAGTAGTCGTACCGTGTATGAAAATATTGCTTTTCCCCTAGAACTCACAAAAACACCCCCCGCTGTTATTGCCAAAAAAGTGGATGAGTTAATGGCATTAACGGGATTATCGGGTCACCAACATCATTATACTCATGAATTAAGCGGTGGCCAAAAACAACGGGTGGCGATTGCACGTGCTTTGGCCAATCAACCCTTAGTTTTGCTCAGCGACGAGGCTACGTCTGCTTTAGACCCTGAAACCACACACCAAATTTTACAGCTACTCAAAAAAATTAATGCTGAATTGGGATTGACCATTTTGTTAATCACGCATGAAATGGGTGTCATCAAAGAGATTTGTCACCGTTTGGCCATTTTGGAGCATGGAAACATCATTGAAGAAGCGCATGTCCTAGATTTTTTCAATCGCCCTCAAACCAATACCGCCAAAAGATTTATCCGTGACTTCTCTTTGCATGAATTGCCTGAACATTTACGTGCTCGGTTAATCGATAAAAAAATAGAAGGTGCTGTGCCTTTATGGCGATTATCTTTTTTAGGTGACGCTGCAGAATCACCGTTAGTCACACATTTAATCCGTCATTTTTCTTTAAGCCTAAATATTTTACAAGCCCGCATTGAACGAATTCGAGATAAAACAGTGGGCGTCATGTTACTAGAAGTAGAAGGTCAGCCAGAAGATTTATTGAGCGGCAAACAATATCTGAATGAAAAAGAGGTGCATGTAGAGGAGATTGGTTATGTTCAATTCGCTGCTTAGTTCAGTATTACAAAGCACGCTAGAAACCATTTATATGGTTGCTATATCAGGCATGTTATCTATTCTGGGTGGATTACCATTGGGTGTTCTTTTGTTGATCACCGCATCAGGTCGTGAGTTATCAAATCCACACCTACATCACGCATTGAGCTTAATGGTTGATATAGGCCGCGCAATCCCTTTTATTATTTTATTGGTGATACTGATTCCAGTGACACGTTTTTTAATCGGCACCGCTATTGGCACCAATGCAGCCATTGTGCCGCTTTGTATCGGTGCCATTCCATTTGTGGCACGCATCGTTGAAAATGCATTGAAAGCCGTAGATGCTGGTTTAATAGAAGCCGGTCATGCGATGGGCACAACGACTTTTCAGCTCATTTATAAAATTCTCATTCCTGAAGCGCGTGCTGCTATCATCCGAGGAATCACCATTACGCTGATTGGATTAGTGGGTTACTCCGCCATGGCAGGGGCGGTAGGTGGCGGTGGTTTAGGGAGTCTAGCCATTAACGAAGGTTATCAACGTTTTAATTTTCCAGTATTACTCGCTACCGTCATGGTATTAATTTTATTCGTCTATATAATCCAATGGGTGGGTGATTGGTTAGCTAAAAAATGGGAACACTAGTATGGTCTGTTTACAATGCTACTCTGCTTGTCATAAACGCTCGATTTTCTGTGATCCGCTGCTCACATACCCCTATGTATGCTGCGCTGCGGTTCTCGATAATCAATCATTTCTGACTGCGCATAGCGAATTGTAAACAGACCCTATACTCACTCAATCTGATGGAAATATTCACATGCGCATTTCTCAATATTTACTCGCAACACTCAAAGAAACACCGGCTGATGCTGAAATTATCAGCCATCAACTCATGTTACGTGCAGGCATGATTCGTAAAGTCACATCGGGCATTTATCACTGGTTGCCGTTAGGGCTACGCGTACTGCGCAAAGTGGAAACCATTGTGCGTGAAGAAATGAATCGCAGCGGCGCGCTAGAGATTTTAATGCCCGCTATACAACCCGCAGAATTATGGGAAGAGTCAGGTCGATGGGGGGCGTATGGTGACTTAATGTTACGCATCAAAGATCGTCATGAACGCGATTTTTGTTTTGGCCCTACCCATGAAGAAGTCGTCACGGATCTGATCCGTCATGAAATACGCAGCTATAAACAACTGCCAAAAATTTTCTACCAGATCCAACATAAATTTCGAGATGAATTGCGACCACGGTTTGGCGTCATGCGTGCACGTGAATTTCTCATGAAAGATGCGTATTCTTTTCATCTCACCCCAGAATCTTTGCATGAAGCGTATTTGTTGATGCATCAAACCTATTGCAATATTTTTACTCGATTGCAGCTAGACTTCAGACCTGTACTGGCAGACACGGGAGACATCGGCGGCAATTATTCCCATGAATTTCAGGTATTGGCCAAATCGGGCGAAGATCTGATTGCCTTTAGCGATCAAAGTGATTACGCCGCGAATATTGAAAAAGCAGAAAGTTTAGCGCCTACGCCCATAGCATTCACCCCAACAAAAGCCATTGAAAAAATACATACACCCCATTTAAAAACCATCGAACAACTCGTGAATGCTTTAAAAGTGGATGTAAAAAAAACCGTGAAGCTGCTATTGGTAAAAGGCTCACAGCAAGACATGGTGGCATTAGTGCTACGTGGAGATCACGTGTTAAACACTATCAAGGCCGAAAAACATCCGTTGATTCATGCGCCACTCACCTTTGTTGATGAAGCGCTCGTGAAAACAACACTAGACTGCGGTTTTGGTTCATTGGGCCCTGTGGGATTAGATGCATTCTCTATCCCTGTGATCGTTGATCCAGAAGCAGCCGTTATTCCCGATTTTATTTGTGGTGCCAATAAAGATGACTATCATCTCATGCATGTTAATTGGGAACGTGATGTGTTCATCGATGGATTAATGCCCATGGATGTATTTGATCTGCGTAACATCGTTGCTGGTGACCCCAGCCCTGACGGCAAGGGTCATTTACAACTCACCCGAGGCATTGAGGTGGGTCATATTTTTCAGCTCGGCGATAAATATAGCAAAACTATGCAAGCCACTGTATTAAATGAAACCGGAGAAACCATCACTGTACTGATGGGTTGTTATGGCATCGGTGTATCACGCATTGTTGCCGCAAGCATCGAACAAAATCATGACGCACAAGGCATTATTTGGCCAGAGCCCATGGCGCCTTATCAAATTGCCATTATTCCGATCAACTACCCACATCCCGATATTCGAAATACTTGTGATGCGTTATATGCCCAATTACAAGCCTGTGGCATTGAAGTTTTACTCGATGATCGAGACGAACGACCTGGCGTGAAATTTGCCGATATCGATTTAATCGGTATTCCACATCGTTTAGTCATTGGAGAGAAATCACTCAAAAATAATCAGGTAGAATACAAACATCGACGCTCATCAGAAACAACATTATTAAGCACGACTGATTTGATTGAACAGCTAAAAAATCGAATCATCTGACTCTTTCGCAGCCATAGCACGAATCCCCGCGGCTTGACCGCGGGGCCCATT
>JAURND010000061.1 GCA_030830425.1 Gammaproteobacteria bacterium | reverse complement strand
TTCTCCAATCGTTGCAAAACTTTTTCCTTCCCCAATAGCACTAACGTCACATCGATAGGCGGAGATACTGTATTGCCTGTTACGGCTACCCGCAAGGGTTGTGCGATTTTCCCTAATGCGTATTGATGGGCTTGCGCGACCTGTTGAATGACTGCATGTATATTTTCTTTATCCCAATCGGTTATCTTAAATAAATCAGATAGCGCGATAAAAATAGCTGCCATTTCTGGTGTCAAATGTTTTTGTGCAACAGCCGGATCATAAGCGTTTAATGGTTGATAGAAGAACGCGCTTTTTTCAGCCATTTCTAATAATGTTTTAGCGCGCTCTGCTTGTGCGGTAATCAGACCTGTGAGTGCAGGTCCCTCATCTAGGGGTAATTGCAGTTTCTCCATATGAAAAGTCAGATGCGGTGCGATCTGCGCAGGATTTTCTGTTTTCAAATAGTGTTGATTCAACCACAATAATTTTTCAGGATTAAATGCGGCAGGTGCACGATTAACAGAGGTGAATGAAAAATGTGTCATCATTTCATCGCGCGAGAATATTTCTTGATCGCCGTGAGACCAACCTAAACGAACTAAGTAGTTGAGCAATGCATCGGGCAGGTAACCTTGATCTTTATATTGCATCACATCTACCGCACCATGTCGTTTGGATAGGCGTTTTCCATCACTACCCAAAATCATCGGCAAATGCGCATAAATTGGCGGTGTAGCGCCTAGGGCTCTTAAGATATTAATTTGTCTTGGGGTGTTGTTGATGTGATCGTCTCCGCGAATCACGTGGGTAATTTGCATGTCCATGTCATCGACGACTACCGTAAAATTATAAGTAGGAGAGTGATCACTACGCGCAATAATTAAATCATCCAATTCCTGATTTTTAAAATGCAGTGTGCCGTATACTTGATCATCAATATCTACTGAACCGATCAGGGGATTACAAAAACGCACAACAAAAGATTGATCCGTTTTTTCCAGGTGCCCTGCATTTCTGCAATGGTTGTCATAACGGGGTTTTTGTTTGTTTGCCAGTTGAGTTTCACGTAATTTTTCTAATCGTTCTTTGCTACAATAACAACGATATGCATGTCCTGTATCTAGTAGCTGTTGAACCACTTTTTGATAGCGATCAAAACGTTGGGTTTGATAAAAAGGCCCTTCCTGATAGTCTAATTCAAGCCATTGCATTGCGTCTAAAATAGCTTGTACTGATTGAGGGGTGGAGCGTTCTAGGTCTGTATCTTCGATGCGTAGAATGAATGTACCTTGATGTTTTTTGGCAAATAGCCAGCAATACAATGCCGTTCTGGCGCTGCCTATGTGTAAGGAGCCGGTAGGGCTAGGTGCAAATCGAGTGCGAATAGACATGGTTGATTTCTTGCTGTTGATATTTTTAAGGGTAAGTACTACAAAACTTTTGCTTCGTTCTTCAGTTTATCCAATAATTCTGCCACCGTTTTTACTTGAATACCCGGTTTTCTAGCAGGCGGTGTTTCTACTTTTAATAATGTCAGACGAGCAGTGATATCTATCCCTAATTCTTCTACAGGTATCACAGTGATCTTTTTTTGTTTAGCCTTCATGATGTTAGGTAGAGAAATATAACGTGGCTGATTTAAGCGTAAATCAACGGTGATGACAGCAGGTAAATTTAAGCGCAGCGTTTCTAGGCCCCCATCAATTTCGCGAATGACGGTAGCATGCTCATTTGCAATGCTTATGCTAGATGCGCAAGTGGCTTGAGGCCAGTTGAGTAATCCTGCGAGCATCTGACCCGTTTGATTGCAGTCATCGTCAATGGCTTGTTTTCCCATCAATACTAAATTGGGTTGTTTTTCATGAATGAAACTTTTTAGTAAAGCGGCAATAGCCAGTGGTTGTAATGTTTTTTCGGTTTGTATCAAAATAGCGTCATCTGCACCCATCGCAATGGCGGTTCGTAATGTTTCTTGGCAATTGGATGAACCGATAGAAATGGCAGTGATGGTTTGTGCAATACCTGCTTCTTTGAGTCGCACGGCTTCTTCTAATGCAATCTCATCAAAAGGATTTACGCTCATTTTGACGTGCTCTGTTTCTACATCGGAGCCATCCATTTTCACGCGTACACGTACATTGTAATCAATGACTCTTTTAACAGGAATTAAGATATGAAATGGCATTTTTATGCGGTTTCTCCTTTAAGTGTCCTGGAAAATAGTGTTTGTATAGCAGTTTGAAGAGGGATTTTTTGATAAATGACTTGATAGATTTGTTCAGTAATCGGCATACAGATATGGCGTTGTTGTGCCAATTGATAGACGGTTTCTATATTGTAGTATCCCTCTACGGCTTGACCAATTTCCGCTAAAGCCGCTTGAGCAGATTTCCCTTGCGAAATCGCTGTTCCAAAACGACGATTTCGAGATTGGGAATCAGTACAGCTAAGAATGAGATCCCCTAAACCGGCTAGACCATAAAAAGTATCAGCTTGCCCACCCAGTGCGATTCCAAATTTTTTCATCTCAACCAGACCACGGGTGATTAATGCGCTTAATGTATTTGCACCTAAACCTGATCCAGCAATCATGCCTGCTGCAATAGCCAGCACATTTTTGATCACCCCTGCTGTTTCTACGCCGGTCATATCATCAGAGGTATAAATACGAAAATAATCGTTGCTAAAACGAGCGATTAAAGCGGCTGAAAATGCTGAATTATTGGCGGCTAGTGTAATTGCAGTGGGTGATTTTTTTGCCAGCTCTGCTGCAAAACTGGGACCAGACAGTACAGCCAAATCACGTTGTTGGCCGAGTATGCGTATAGCAGCGACATGCAATAATTCTTTTTCAGTGGTTAAGCCTTTCGTCCCCCAGACCAAACGCGCTTCAGGTAATAAATGCGGTTTAATTTGAGTTAGTATGTCGACGAATGCGTGACTGGGCAGTGCGATGAGAATATCTTGAGTGTTGTACAGGGCTGCGGGCAGATCGTGGCATAAAGTTAACGTGGGTGGAAAAATCACGCCAGGTAGGTAACGGGCATTAAGCCTTGTTTGCTGCATTTGCCGTACTTGATGCGGATCATGCCCCCATAAGTTCACCGGTTGACCGTTTCGTGCTAACAGAATAGCTAGCGATGTACCCCAAGAACCTGCACCTAGTACGGTAATTGGTGTTTCTAAAATGGCGTTATTTTCATCGTTCACGGAAATTAATGCTGTGTAATTATTTCAGGAGACGGCTGTTTTTGCTGCGCCAAATGCTGTTCATAGAGCGCATCAAAATTGATGGGGGCTAAATAAAAAGGAGGAAATCCAGCGCGCGCGATTAATTCGGAAATCAATTCGCGGGCAAATGGAAAGATGACCCCAGGGCAATAACTGCCTAACATGTGATTGAGTTGTGCTTCTGGAAAATGAGCAATCGTAAAAATACCAGCTTGGTGTACTTCGACCAAAAAAGCAATTTTGTCATTCACCTTAGTGGTCACTGTGATCGATAACTTGACTTCATAGACGTCGTCACTCAATTTAGCGGTATTTGCAGTGAGCTGTACGTCTGCAGCAGGCTTCCATTCTTCTTGGAAAATGGCCGGAGAATGTGGTGTTTCCACGGATAAATCTTTGGCATAAATACGTTGAATCGCGAATTGCGGCGCTTCATTTGTCCCGGTGGTATTGTTAGAGGGAGATTGTTGTCCGTTTAATGTAGAGTTTCCCATAATGATTTTCCCAAAAGTGAGTTTTCAGCAATTCCAGCTCAAAAAGTGGAGCTTGCCGCTAAGTGTTTCAGCTTAATAAGCTATCCAGTTTTCCTGCTTTTTCAAGCGCAGCTAAATCATCAAATCCGCCAATATGTTGGTCATTGATAAAGATTTGAGGGACTGAGCGTCGGCCACTACGTTGAATCATTTCATCTTTCCATGTCGAATTTTGATCGACACGGATCTCTGTATAGCTAGCTCCTTTGTGCTTGAGTAGTTGTTTGGCATTGTCGCAATAAGGGCAAATTGCCGTGGTATAAATCATGATGTTTGGCATGGTCAGTAATCCCGGTTATTTTTTATGAAATTCCTAAAAAATAGTGTAACCATTCAGCATAATTAGCAAACGGGCATATTATGCCAGTCTTTGTGTGGTGGTGAATAGTTACAAAATAGTTTCTTAATGAAAGTTGTTTATTGAAAATATCCCCATTGCTGGCAGTCGAATGGGGGATTGTTAAAGGGGGATTGCGCCCCCTTAATCGCGCGCGGACTTGTTGTAGCAACGCGTCAAAACAAGACAGCAAGCTCCATGCTTTGAGTTGAAATTTCTGTGGCATCGTTAATGCTTTGGCTCGAATTTTTAGCTTATTTAGATGTTTTTTTTAGTGGCAACTTTGCGTCTATCCAGGTGCGCATGCCGCCACCCAATACATGTACTTGCTTGAAGTCTTGTTTGCGCAATTGATTAGCAATGGTTTGACTGGCCTGAGTATCTGAATGATCTACTAAAATCATAGGTGTATTCTGATATTTTTTGAGTTTCGCCAGTTGAGTCATTATTTTAGCTTCAGGAAAATGAAAAGCATGATTAATATGTCCTTGATTGAAAAGGTCGATCTCACGTAAATCAATCCAAACACCTTGTTGATGATTGATCAAAATAGTGGCATCTTGCAGAGAAATTCTTCCACGACCAAGGCTGTTTTGGGATTCATCCAGTATCAATAAAATAATCACTAGCAATAAAGCAGCGGAAAGTATCCAATGGGTCAGTAAAAATTGAAAGAGTTGTTCGAGTATCATCATAGAGTTATAGGCTTATCTTGCTTCAAGGTGCTTATTTTTGCATTTATTAAGAAGTTGGGCAAGATCAGGGTTTTTTGAGGGGATTTTTTTCCGCTAAATTCAACTGATTATACTGCTATTGGTTTAATAGAATTTTTTAGTATAAGGCTTTAAAAGCCAAGACCTTTAAAAAAGCAGATACATCAAGATGCTCACTTTCAAGTGCGAGCAGTATATGCCGGAAATCTCTTTGAGTATAACCTCGAAATCAAGTATAATACAACTGATGTCTTCGGCTCTAGGTTAGAGGGCTCTTAATCGGCGCCAGCAATTTCTGTCTAAAAAGATGAAACATATGCCTAAAAATAAAAGCTTACAAAAAGTTTCTTTTGCTTTTCCAATCAACAGCCTGGATTCTTATATTGCACATATTAACCAGATTCCCTTGCTGACGTATGAAGAAGAGCAGTCATTGGCCAATCGTTTTCGTCTCAAAGATGATTTGCAAGCCGCCAGGCAGTTGTTGCTACCGCACTTACGTTTTGTGGTGCGTGTTGCGCGTGGTTACATGGGGTATGGTTTGGCGCTAGGTGATTTAATTCAAGAAGGGAATATTGGGTTAATGAAAGCCATCAAACGATTCGACCCTGATATTGGGGTTCGACTCGTTTCTTTTGCCATTCATTGGGTGAAAGCCGAGATACAAGAATTTATTTTACGTAATTGGCGTATCGTTAAAATAGCAACGACAAAAGCACAGCGCAAACTCTTTTTCAATTTACGTAAAACAACTCAGCATTTAACTGCTTTTAATGAGGAAAATGTTCGCTTGGTGGCGACTGATTTAAATGTGAGTCCTCAAGATGTGCGCACGATGCATGCACGTTTGAATTCGCATGACGAATCTTTTGATGGATCAGAGCGCGACGAGGAGGGGGGAAGTTGGTCTGCTGAACATTATCTGGCTGATCATCAAGCGAATCCTGCATTGCAATCAGAGACTAAAGACTGGACAGATAATCGCGAGCATCATCTTCAACAAGCATTATCTTGTTTAGATGCGCGCAGTCAGGATATCTTAAAGCGTCGTTGGTTAATGCAAGAAAAAACAACGCTACACGAGTTGGCAGCTGAATATCAAATATCTGCAGAACGTGTGCGCCAGATTGAAAAATTAGCGATGGATAAATTAAAAAGTATCTTATCCGTCAATTGCGCGCAAGATAATTAGTGTAAATCAGAAGTTTTCATCATTTCAATCTCCTTCGGAAAAAATCTAAAACAAAGCATTTTTAGTCAATTTATCCGTAGAAATGCCAAGCGTCCTGGCAAAAGCCGAGATCCATTTTGTTCCTCATCCAACTTGTGGGCACTTTACGCCTACAACAAAAAAAGGGAAAAATAAGTGGTGCGTTAAAATAACAAAGCAATTCTGCGTTTTTAGCCGGAATTGTTGGGCGTAAATTTACTTTATTTTACTGTAACTATTCACCACCATACAAAGACTGGCATAAACGGTCAGATTTTAGTCAAGTCTGGTGTAAAAAATGGTCGAAAAATTGCAGCATATATGTATATGTGAGCATTTTAAGC
>JAURND010000060.1 GCA_030830425.1 Gammaproteobacteria bacterium | reverse complement strand
CTGCATAATCTTGTTGGTAATCTGTAATATTCATCACAACCACTTGAGTGGGTGTTAGCCATAACGGCAAGTGCCCGGCATATTCTTCTAGTAAAATACCAATGAATCGTTCTAGGGATCCTAAAATAGCGCGATGTAGCATGACCGGTATTTGACGAGAATTGTCTTCAGCAATGTAACTGGCTTCTAATCGTTCCGGCATTAAAAAATCCACTTGTAGGGTACCACATTGCCAAATCCGATTCAGCGAGTCTTTTAGAGAGAACTCCACTTTAGGCCCATAAAAAGCGCCTTCTCCTGGTTGAAGATCCCAAGCTAATCCCGAGGCATTCAAAACATCTTGCAAGGCTTTTTCGGCTTTATCCCAAGTTTCATCTGTACCCATTCGTTTTTCTGGGCGAGTAGATAGCTTGATTTGCATGTGCTCAAAACCAAAATCATGATAAACAGATCGCACTTGTTCAATGACTTTGGATGCTTCTGATGCTAAGTCTTTTTCGGCACAGAAAATATGTCCATCATCTTGGGTAAAACCTCGAACCCGCATTAATCCATGCAAGCTACCCGAAGGTTCATTGCGGTGGCAAGAACCAAACTCAGCCAATCGGAGCGGTAAGTCACGATAACTGCGCAATCCTTGTTTGAAAACCTGTACATGGCAAGGACAACTCATGGGTTTGACGGCATATTGGCGAGATTCTGATTCGCTGTAAAACATGTCATCGCCAAATTTTTCCCAATGACCTGATTTTTCCCATAAGCTACGATGTAATAATTGAGGTGTGCGGATTTCTTGATAATTCCACTCATTTAGGCGGCCACGCATATATTGCTCTACAGCTTGATAAATAGCCCAACCTTTGGGGTGCCAAAAAATCATACCCGGAGCTTCTTCTTGGGTATGAAATAAATCTAACTTTTTGCCTATTTTACGGTGATCTCGCTTTTCAGCTTCTTTTAAACGATACAGATAATCTTCTAATGCTTTTTTATTTGGCCAAGCTGTTCCATAAATGCGCTGTAACATGTCGTTATTTGCGTCACCGCGCCAATAAGCACCTGCCAACTTCGTTAGTTTAAATGCTTTTAAGAAACTTGTTTTGGGGACATGAGGGCCTCGACATAAATCAGTAAAATCGCCCTGCGTGTAAAGCGTTAGCGTCTCATTAGATGGAAGATCGCTAATAATCTTGGTTTTGTAGATTTCACCGATTTGATGAAAATAACCGATTGCTGCTTCTCGATCTATTTCTTGGCGCGTTATCGTTAAATTTTGTGAGGCGAGTTCATGCATTCTCGTTTCAATTGCCGATAAATCGTCGGGTGTAAATCCTGTTGGATAAGCGAAATCATAGAAAAAACCATCTTCAATCACAGGGCCAATGGTGACTTGGGCATTTGGGTATAGCTGTTTGACAGCATGCGCCAATAAATGCGCCGTTGAATGCCGAATAATGTCTAACCCTTCTGGGTTTTTGTCTGTAATGATCGAAACGGTTGCATCTTCGTGGATCAGATAAGTGGTATCGACTAGACGATCGTTAACCCTGCCAGCCAATGCGGACTTAGCAAGACCTGCGCCAATAGCGCTTGCGATATCAGCAATAGTTACTGGTTGGAGAAATTCTTTTTTTTGTCCGTCTGGTAGTGTAATAGTAATCATGATTTGGGTTGATTTTTCAAAAAGAGGGGCATTCTGCCATTTTTTAGGGAAATTTTCACCAACAATCTAATGCCTTTCCGTTTCCAGAGATCATTTTTTGGCCTAGTTGGTTTAAACTGAGCGCTTCGCAAAGCTGATCTGCTTTTTGTGTTTTCATGGGGTAAGCATTTAAAAGATAGCTAGTTTCAGTAGCGGAGCTCATCACTAGTCGATACATTTGGTTGTCTGTGTATGGATTGATTTGAAGATCACTTAATGTTGCTCCTGCATAGGTATGGTGCAAAAGATGGTATTGCTCTAATTCATTAGCCAGATTGAGCAATGTCACTTCAGCTTGGATTCTTCGTGTTTTTATCAGGTAACTGGTGTAGACAGGATAGCTGATCAGCGCCAAAAAACTGATGATCGCCAGTGTTGTCAGTAGTTCTATCAGTGTGAAACCAGTATTATTTTTGTGGTGATGGGGTGCTATCATGATTTTTTTATCATACTTTCTTGCTGGCTTAAGGGTCCAATCTCCAGTATCCTCTGTTTGAATTCAAGGGGACGTGTATCCGGGCCTTCGCCGGGAGGCTTCGCGAACCCCCCTGGTTTTACCTCAACCTGAAGGTGAAAAAGACCGTAACTTCAGATTAAATGAGTATAGAAAGGCAGGTTTGCTTTAATTGAGGCGATTTCGCGTTTTGAACCGGAATTACTGTGTTTGATTGTAAATAAGTTTGCCTAAAAAACAATACCGCCATTTTTTTTATATAAAAAACTGCGAGACCAAAATTACAGTGCTTTCAGTAATTCTCGTTGACTTTGGAATATACTGCTCGTACTTGAAAGTGAGAATCTTGATGTGTCTGCTTTTTTGATACGAGCAGTATCATCTATTTGAATTTAAGGGGGCAGCAAAACACTTCCCCCTTAAAAAAACCCCTGGTTTTGTCTCACTTTCAGGGAGAACGAGTATATACTGCTCGTACTTGAAAGTGAGCATCTTGATGTGTCTGCTTTTTTGATACGAGCAGTATCATCTATTTGAATTTAAGGGGGCAGGAAAACACTG
>JAURND010000059.1 GCA_030830425.1 Gammaproteobacteria bacterium | reverse complement strand
CTGCTCATAAAAACGCGAAGTTTCCCAGCAAAAGTGGGGATCCATTTTACCCCTCATTCAGGCTGCGGGCGCCTTCTTCCACAATAAAAAACCAAGAAGAAAACAAGTCAAGACAGCAATTTTAGAACTTTTGGCGGAAAAAATTCCCTTAAAATGCTCACATATACATATATGCTGCGCTTTTTCGGCTATTTTTTACGCCAGACTTGACTAAAAACTGACCGTTTATGCCAGTCTTTGTATGGTGGTGAATAGTTGCTCTGCTTTTTTGATACGAGCAGTATCATCTGTTTGAATTTAAGGGGGCAGCAGGACACTTCCCCCTTAAAAAACTTCCTGGTTTTTTCTCAACCTGAAGGTGAAAAAGACAGTACCTTCAGGTTGAATGAGTATATCTATTCACGCATATTTACCCACTTCAAATGTATAAGAACCTTTTTTAAGTTCTCCTCAGGAATCTTCAATGAAAATACTCGTCAGCAACGATGATGGGGTTTATGCCACAGGCATTCGTGTTTTGGCTGAGCACCTAAAAGAAATCGCGACCACGCATATTATTGCGCCTGATCGTAATCGCAGTGGCGCCAGCAATTCGTTGACTTTAGCGCACCCCATTCGTGTTAAAGAGCTTAGTGAAGATATCTGGAGTGTAGAAGGCACACCCACCGACTGTGTTCATTTGGCGCTGACAGGTTTACTGGAAACCTTACCCGATATGGTGGTTTCTGGTATCAACGAAGGTGCTAATTTAGGTGATGATATTTTATATTCGGGCACAGTGGCTGCTGCGATAGAAGGTCGCTCTTTAGGGGTGCCTGCGGTTGCGTTTTCTATCGGTGCCACGCATACTGAATCCACTTCTCATTATTATTATGAAACGGCGGGTGCAATTGCGGTGAGATTAATCAAACGATTGATACAGCATCCTTTAGCTGCGCATACTATTTTAAATGTGAATATTCCGAATTTGCCGCTTCATGAAATAGCGGGTTTTGAGATCACGCGTTTGGGCACGCGACATATCGCTGAGCGAGTGATTCGTCAGTTAGATCCACGCGGTATTCCCGTTTATTGGGTAGGACCAGCAGGGCCTGAGCAAGATGCAGGGCCAGGCACTGATTTTTATGCCCTCAATACTAAACGGGTATCAATAACCCCCTTGAAAGTTGATCTCACTAATTATGCAGCTTTTGAATCACTATCAACTTGGATAAAGGATTTATAAATGCGCTCATTTTTAACCGGTTTTATGGTTTTAATCACACTGGCTGCTTGTAGCAATCGTATTATACATGAAGCGCCGATTATTGACGGCTGGAAACAGGGAGATGCGAAAGCTAGCGAATATCGTGTACAAACTAATGATTCTATTTATTCGATCGCTTGGGCTTTTGATACCGATTATCGTGCATTAGCCAATGCCAATCATTTGCAAGAACCTTATCATTTGTCAAAAGGCCAAGTGTTGCACCTGACAGCTGGTGAAGAGTCTACGAATAATCCTCCTGCACAAACTGCTACCACCATTGCTCAGCCTACCTTGGTTTCAAATGCCATCGCTCCCGCGGCTTCGTTATCGCCCACGCCTACGCATTTAAAATGGCCAACCACGGGTAAAATCACCAAGGGTTTTTCACAAGCCGCTGGCGGAAATAAAGGGATCGATATTAGCGGTACCTTAGGTCAACCCATTATGGCGATTGATACGGGAAAAGTCGTGTATGCAGGTGCCAGTTTGCCAGGCTATGGCAATCTGATTATTATCAAACATAATGAAAATCAGCTTAGTGCTTATGCGTTTAATCAGGTTATTATCGTCAAAGAAGGACAAGTCGTGAAAGCAGGGCAATCTATTGCCAAGATGGGTATCAATGATTCAGGGAAACCAACCTTACATTTTGAGATTCGTGAAGCTGGAAAACCCGTGAATCCAATGTTGTATTATACTGCTCGTACTTGAAAGTGAGCATCTTGATGTGTCTACTTTTTTGATACGAGCAGTATCATCTATTTGAACTTAAGGGGGCGCATGGATCCCGACCTTCGTCGGGACGCTTCGCGAAAAACCCCCTGGTTTTGTCTCACATTGAAGTGAGACGAGTATATAAAAATCCCAGCAATTCCCGCTGCCCTTTAAAGTGTCTAAAATAAAGGGTTTCCTGCAGAATTTGTTCGTAAAAACAATCCTCATTGCCGGCAACCGCATGGGGGATTACAAAGGGAGAGAAGCCGCTTCTCCCCCTTTGCCGTGAGTGCGAACTTGTTCAAGCGATACGTTAAAACAAGAAAGCAATTCCGAGTTTCTGGCGGGAATTGCTGTAAAAAGCCTAAAAATGTCTAGAATTCATTTACTCAATCCACAATTGGCCAATCAAATTGCTGCTGGTGAGGTCATCGAAAGACCCGCGTCTGTGGTCAAAGAATTATTAGAAAATAGTTTAGACGCCGGTGCTAATGAAATTGATATTCTGATTGAAGGCGGAGGGATACAGCGCATCTGTATTCGTGATAACGGTTGCGGTATACACAAAGATGATTTGGTGCTGGCATTAAGCCGTCATGCAACCAGCAAGATTAGTAGTCTGACCGAATTAGAACAAGTCAAAAGTTTAGGTTTCAGAGGAGAAGCGCTAGCCAGTATCGCCTCGGTTTCTAGGCTTACACTCAGTGCTAGGCCTGCACAAGCATCAACCGCTTGGCAACTCAGTATAGAAGGCCGAGAACCCGAATTTCAGTTGCAACCTGTTGCGCACCCCTTAGGTACGACTATCGATGTGCGTGATTTATTTTTCAATACGCCTGCCCGTCGTCGATTTTTACGTACAGAAAAAACAGAGTTTTCGCACATTTCGGATAAAATTTCGCAAATTGCACTGGGGCATTTTGACGCAGGATTTACGTTAAAACAGGGGCAACGTACAGCACTACAATTACCGCCTGCAAAAACATTGCTAGCCCGTGAAGAACGGGTAGCAAAAATTTGTGGCGATCATTTTATGCAACAGGCATTAGCCATTGAAATTGAACATAGCGAAATGACATTGCAAGGTTGGATAGGTTTGCCCATTGCGATGCGCAGTCAATCCGATCTGCAATATTTTTATGTCAATGGACGGATTATTAGAGATAAACTGATTTCGCATGCCATGCGTCAGGCCTATAAAGATGTGCAATACAGCGATAGACACCCTGCTTATGTGTTATATCTCACCCTTAATCCTGAAGAAGTCGATGTAAATGTGCATCCGACTAAAAACGAAGTTCGATTTAGAGAAAGTCGACATGTGCATGATTTTTTATATCGCGCCATACACGATGTATTAGCGCAAGCGAATACCGCCAATCAAGTCAATTTAGATACGTTAAAGCCCATTGAATTATTATCGCCATCTTCATCTGACCACACTCAACATGAAACAGTGACGTCAGACAACATACCCGCCATTCATCAGCAGGAACCATCTACGATCAAATTCACACCGCATCCTAAGCAACAAGTGTTGCCGCTAGTGATCCGTGAACAAATGACGCATTATGCTAGCCTAGGAAAAACACATTCCGATGAGGCAACAGAAACAGCGACGACTGTTCTCCCTGAAATTACCGACACCCATGACACTGATGAATTGCAGGCAGTTCATGAAGTGCCTGCACTTGGTTATGCATTAGGGCAGCTCCATGGTATTTATATTTTAGCTGAAAATGCGAACGGTCTAGTGATTGTAGACATGCACGCTGCACATGAACGTATTTTATATGAACAGTTAAAAGCGCAACAGGCGGCAGGAAAAATACAAACTCAAGTTTTATGTCTGCCATTGACACTGAATGTGACGGAAAAAGAAACGGCGTTATTGCTTAATCAGCAATCTGTTTTTGAATCACTCGGTTTAGTCATTGAACAAATCGCACCCACAGCTTTCGCTATTCGCAGTGCGCCTGCTTTGTTTCAACATATCGATGTCACGCAACTTGTTCAAGATGTTTTATCAGACTGGATGGCGGAAGAAAATAGCCAACGCATCATACATACCATTCATGAAATACTCGGGAACATCGCCTGTAAAAGTGCGAAGCAAGCCCATCATCGATTAACGATCCCAGAAATGAATGCGCTATTACGAGATATGGAAAAGACAGATCGTAGTGGACAATGCAATCATGGACGCCCGACTTGCCGAGAGTTTTCCATCAAAGAACTGGATCGATTATTTTTACGAGGACGTTGAGGCTAAGTCAGCATGATGCTTCAAGAGCTGCCCCCTTAAATTCAACAGGTTATACCGCTCTTACCCCAATCGCATTTTTTTAGCATATTGTTTTAAAAACCAGTGCCTTCAAGTAAGAGCGGTATAGAGGGCTGTAGCCTTTTAAACTGGCGAAAGCCACGCCAGTGAATAAGTACTGCTTCCGCCAACTTCTATGCATGGGCTGCGTGGTTAAAGGGGATCCTTAACGTCACCAAGTGTGGTCTTTGGCAGGGATGTTTTTCTTGGCGGGCTCGTTAATCAACACGAGCAGACAATAAGGATGTACTCGACCTTCAAATTAGTCGTGGTGAGATCCATTTAGTTGAATGCGTGTCGTGGGCGAAAAAGTCGCGTAAGCGATTTTGTATGAGAAAAATCGTAGGAGGCAAGTAAGCCTTTGTTTTTTTGGTGGGCCCCCTCGGAGTCGAACCGAGCACCAACGGATTATGAGTCCGCTGCTCTAACCAGACATGAGCTAGAGGCCCAAATTTTGGATAACAAGATGTGATTGCTCACGAGCAATTTCCGCTAAAAACGCGGCGCTTGCTTCTTGGTTTTCATATATCACTGCGAAAAATCCGCGTTTGTGATTAAAAGAGAGAAGCGCTATCTGCTGCTTAAAAATCTCCCATGCGGCTGTCACTAAGAATTATTGACAGCAAAAAACTTTCTCAAGAAACTTTTTTAGCTTTTTTAAAAGATATCAAGAATCGCTGACTAATCGCCTTCTAGTTCTGTAAAGCTAATGAGTTTTTCTGCTCGACTGGGATGGCGTAATTTGCGCAATGCTTTTGCTTCGATTTGTCGTATACGTTCTCGCGTGACATCAAATTGTTTGCCGACTTCCTCTAAAGTATGGTCTGTATTCATTTCTATCCCAAAACGCATACGTAATACTTTTGCTTCTCGCGTTGTTAAAGATCCTAATACATCATTGACGGCTTTTTGTAGACCAGCAATCGTGGCGGCATCAATGGGGGATTCTAGGTGAGAATCTTCAATAAAATCACCTAAATGAGAATCATCATCACCATCACCAACGGGGGTTTCCATGGAAATCGGTTCTTTAGAAATTTTGAGTACTTTTCGAATTTTATCTTCAGTCATATCCATTAATTTCGCCAATTCTTCAGGTGAAGGTTCTTGCCCGGTTTCTTGTAATAGTTGGCGAGAAATGCGATTGAGCTTGTTAATGGTTTCTATCATGTGCACAGGAATACGAATCGTACGAGCCTGATCAGCAATAGATCGGGTAATCGCTTGACGAATCCACCAAGTGGCGTAAGTTGAAAATTTATAACCACGACGGTATTCAAATTTATCAACCGCTTTCATTAAGCCTATGTTGCCTTCTTGAATCAGATCTAAAAATTGCAATCCACGATTAGTATATTTTTTTGCAATAGAAATAACCAGTCGTAAATTTGCCTCGATCATTTCTTTTTTAGCGCGCTTGGTTTTTGTTTCACCGATAGACATCCGCCTATTAATTTCTTTGATTTCAAGAATATGCAGTGTTGCTTGCTTTTCAATCTCAATTAATTTTTTTTGTGCGCGCTCAATGTCACTCCGAAATTCTTCAAGCGCATTCGCCTGTTTTTTATGATTTTGTATGTATGTATCCAACCAAGTTGAATTGGTTTCGTTGCTAGGGAACGAAGCAATAAAATTTTTGCGAGGAGTGCCCGCTTTGTTGACGCAGAGATTTAAAATAAGACGTTCTTGTCTACGTATTTCATCCAAAATTTCCCGCAACTTTTTAATTTGCCGGTTTAACTGGCGTGGCGCTAATTTAAATGTAGAAAAAAATTCTTGTAATTCTTTGGTTTTCTTTTCAGTGGAACGATGTGTCTTGCCATATTGCTCTTTTGTTTTAAGATAAGACGCTTGTAGATTAGCCAGTTCTTCAAACCGATTTTTTGCCAAATCAGGATCAGGTCCAGTATCTAACACGATTTCGCCTTCTGCTTCAACCACAGATTCATCTTCCGCTTCATCACCAGCCATTGCTTCTAAGGCTTCTAGTTCGAGAGGATTTGGTAATAAGGCTGATTTGTTATCATCATCACCCAAAAATCCACTGATGACATCGCTTAACCGTTTTTCATCGTCAGTGACTTTTTTGAATTCATGGATGACGGAATCAATCGTGCGAGGATAATTTGCCAAAGAAATCATGATTTCGCGTATCCCTGCTTCGATTCGCTGCGCAATGCTGATTTCTCCTTGGCGAGTCAATAATTCCACAGACCCCATTTCGCGCATATACATACGCACAGGATCTGTCGTTCTGCCAAATTCGGCATCTACCGAAACTAACGCTGCTGCAACTTCCTCTACAAACGTTTCTTCATCAGCTGTTTTTTCTTCGTTATTTTCAGTGAGCAATAAAGTTTCTGCATCAGGCGCGCGATCATAGATTTCAATCCCCATATCGTTGAAGATGGCAATAATATCCTCAATCCGTTCAGGATTGGCAAATTCTGGCGGTAATCCGTCGTTTAATTCAGCCCAAGTCAAGTACCCTTGACTTTTTCCTTTGCTAATTAGTGCTTTTATTTCAAATTTATCTGTTTCAAGGCTACTCATTCGAGTATTACTCCAAAAAATTAATGGGAATATCTATACTCACTCCACTTCAAGAAGCTGATTTTTGCATCTTCGAAGTGAGACAAAATCAGGGGTTTTTTAAGGGGGAAGTGTTTTGCTGCCCCCTTAAATTCAAACAGTTTATACTGCTCGTATCAAAAAAGCAGATACATTAAAATTCTCACATTCAAGTACGAGCAGTATATTTCACTTCAAGAAGCAGGTCTTTGTATTCCTAAGTTAAGGCGAGAAATGTTTTTCTCCCTCGTTAAAGTCAACAGGTAAATTTTACCGCCTATCAAAAGACTTTTAATTTTACTGGGTTTTGATGGGAATAGCTATACTTCTAATATAGTTACGAGAAATTCCTGCTCAAAAAGCGGAGATTTCTTCAAACTCGTACAGTTGCCAGGGACTTTTTATGACCCCGTATGGCAAGGTTGAGTCAGGAATATACTCGTTCTCCCTGAAAGTGAGACAAAACCAGGGGGTTTTTTAAGGGGGAAGTGTTCTACTGCCCCCTTAAATTCAAACAGTATATACTGCTCGTATCAAAAAAGCAGACACATCAAGATTCTCACTTTCAAGTACGAGCAGTATATACTGTTCGTACTTGAAGGTACTGGTTTTTAAAACAATATGCTGAAAAAAATGCGATTGGGGTAAGAGCGGTATAACCTGTTAAATTTAACGAGATATGAATCCCGATATTTGCCGAGACGTTTCGCGATCCCCCTGGTTTTGTCTCATTTCAAGGGTGAAAAATCCAGTATCTTGAAGCGAAATGGTTATCGTTACTCAAGATAAAGTAGATCCCCCATCGTCAAAAAAATTTTTCCCCTGTCGCACAAAAGTAGGTTTTACAACACGCGCTGGCGCCAATTGTCCTCGAATATCGACAAAACAGTGATCAGCGGTTGTCAGTGGTACTCGGGCTAGCGCAATGGCTTGTTGTAGCGTGGGAGAAAAACTACCGCTGGTAATCTCACCTTCCCCGATATCTGGTACGATCACTTTCTGGTGGTTGCGTAACACGCCTTTTTGTGACAACACTAGCCCGACCAATTTTTGCTGCAAGTTTGGTTTTTGGGCTTCTAATGCTGAGCGACCGATAAATGCACGATGAGTCGGTTCCCAGGCAATCGTCCAGGCTAAATTAGATTCGAGTGGCGTTTTGGTTTCATCCATTTCTGCGCCATATAAACTAAATCCCGCTTCTAACCGTAAGGTATCTCTCGCGCCTAATCCGCAAGGTTGAATGCCAGCGGCTAATAATTGATCCCAAAGCGTATCCACTTGTTCATTGGGTACCATGATTTCTATACCATTTTCGCCAGTGTATCCAGTGCAGGCAATACAGTAATCCTCTTGTTCGAAAACTTGAAAAGGTTTGAGTGCTGCGATTTTTTGATAGCATGCTATCGAAAATACTTGGCTAGTTTTGGTGATAGCCAAGGGGCCTTGTACCGCTAAAATCGATAAATCATCAACTCGAAGTTGAAGGGACACCTCAAAGCCTTTTGCCTGTTTTTGTAGCCAGCCCCAATCTTTTTCCCGCGTGCCCGCATTTACAATCAGTCGATAACGATTTTCGTCTAACCAATACACAATTAAATCATCAATGACGCCGCCTGCTTCATTTAGCATACAGCTATAGAGCGCTGTACCCGGTTGCTTCAATTTGCCGACATCATTGGCTAGAAGATACTGTAAAAATCGTTTGGCTTCATCGCCAACGATATCCACAATTGTCATATGAGACACATCAAATACGCCTGCATCATTACGAACTTGATGATGTTCTTCGAGTTGTGAGCCATAGTGCAGCGGCATATCCCATCCATAAAAAGCAACCATTTTTGCCTGGGAGGCCAGATGTTTGGCATGAAGTGCTGTTTGTTTGATTGTCATTATCGTATCTCGGCATTTTGGTGTTGTTTTAAGTGGAAAATGCGGTTTTTTCGCGAAGCGTTTCGATGAAGGCCGGGATTCATATTGCCCTTTAAGAATCCCTCATGCGGTTATCAGGGGGATCTCGGCTTTCGCCGGGAAGCTTCGCGTTTCTACGAACAACTGTTACAAGAAATCCTTTGTTTTAGGTGCTCTAAAAGGTGGCGGGAATTTTTTTTCGGTACCCAATAGCATTTTTCTTCCAACATGAGCAGTATAAACTGTTTGAATTTAAGGGGGCAGTAGAACACTTCCCCCTTAAAAACCCCCCTGGTTTTGTCTCACTTTCAGGGAGAACGAGTAT
>JAURND010000058.1 GCA_030830425.1 Gammaproteobacteria bacterium | reverse complement strand
CTGCTCATAAAAACGCGAAGTTTCCCAGCAAAAGTGGGGATCCATTTTACCCCTCATTCAGGCTGCGGGCGCCTTCTTCCACAATAAAAAACCAAGAAGAAAACAAGTCAAGACAGCAATTTTAGAACTTTTGGCGGAAATTAGCAACTTGAAACATATCTTAGGATTTAGATGACGCACGCCCCACAGCTTGTTTGTGGAACACACTTTTTTTCCTATGTACATCTGCTTTTGTGATACGAGCAGTATCATCTGTTTGAATTTAAGGGGGCAGCAAAACACTTCCCCGTTAAATCCAATAAGTTATACCGTTCTTACCCTAACAGATTTTTTTTTCAGCATATTGTTTTAAAAACCAGTACCTTCAAGTAAGAGCGGTATATGTGAGCATTTTAAGGAAATTTTTTCCGCCAAACTTGGCAAAATATGCCCGTTTGCTAATTGTGCTGAATGGTTATGATAATTCAAGAAACAAAAACTGTATTCTTAGTCGTAATTGATGATAAATTTCTTGATGCCCGCTCTGCCATTTCACTACGACGGCGTTCACGCCTAAAATTAGCTTCTTCAAATCGTCTTTGCTCTTCAGGGGTTTCCGGAATAATGGCTGATATTTCTATAGGCTTTTGTCTGTCATCCAGGGCTACAAAAGTAAAATAAGCGGATACAATGTGCTTTTTTTCGCCGGAGTGCGCATTTTCAGCCATAACTTTTGCACCTAATTCCATAGAAGTACGCCAAGTGCGATTCACAGATGCCATAAATACCAAAATGTCGCCATGTTTTGCAGGACCCAAAAAGTGCATAGAATCAACAGATGCAGTCACACAAACACGCCCAGTATGCCGTTCAGATACAACAGAGCAAATACGGTCAAGTGTAGACATCACTAATCCACCAAAGACAGTATGGTTTGAATTTAAATCATTGGGAAATACCCGATAAACATGATCTCGTACTGCTGATTCACTAACTGTTTTGGCTTTTAACATATTATGTATTCCAAATACGGGAATTGGTTTTATTGTTCCGCTTTTAGTAATTCCTACCCCGCTTTAAAGCGCGAAAAAAAGGGTTTTTTGTAAAAGTTATTCGTCTTAAATAGCTTTATTCCTGTTGTTCCCTTCTCTCTTCATCCACCTACAGCATCTTTTCTGACAGAGGAAGAGGGTGATAACTGAATTTTTGCTTGGCTTAGGTGCTGATCCAAATACAAGTCAGCATCTAATTGTCCAAAATCATGTTTCATTTGGCTTGAGAGCAATTCCCGCTGAGCTGCATTTTTAGCGCCTAACAATCCTGATGAAACTTGAGTGATTGCAAAAATAACATAAGTCCCATCCATTAATTTTTTAACTCGAATTACATCTTTACCACGATTTGGCGCCGGTTGATTAAAGACAAAATTTAGCAATTCTCTAGAGGTTTGCTTGTCAGTATCCGTGCGGCCCATGTTCTCTTTTTTAACCCAGGTTATTTTATATTGTTTAGCTAAATCTTGTATGGACTCCCCTCTTTGCATCTTTTGAAATATTTCCCCCCCTAAATCAGCGACTGCTTTGTCCGCGGCTTGTTGTTTTAATTTGGGTTCTATAAGCGTTTTTCTAACTTCCGCAAGTGGTTTAGGTGCTGTGGGTTTATTAGCGAGAAGACGTAACACAAGGATTGTATGGTCATCAATAGAGATTACATCGCTATTATTTTGTTGTTTCAATACATTATCACTAAACGCTGCTGATAATACTTTTGGATTAGTCAGTAAGTCTGATAAAAATGCACGAGCTTTGCTTCTTTGTTCTAAGCGCTGTGTGTGACCTAGTTTACCTTGATTTTCACTAGAAAGAGGTGTGCTTGTATGATTTGATAACGGCTCATTGCTCTGGTCAGTATAAGTTGATAAGAACTGATGGCCATTTCGATCAAAAAATGGTGTTACCTGAACCGATAAACCTAATGCGTTTGCTGCTGGTTGAAGCGTATCTGGATGGGTATAAGTCAACCTAGAGAGTTCATCGCTGGCTTGGGCTGTCAGTTGTTCTATTTTTTGTTGACGCAATACTTTATCGGTAAGTGTGACTTGTTTAGCAATATCATTGGTAGACAATAAAATATATTGTATGCGTACCTGTTCCGGAGCCATGAAACTGACACTATTTGCCTTGTAGTAATCTTGAATCTGCTGCTCTGTCAACGACATCCGGTTTAAAAATAAATGGGTTGGTATTTCAAAATAACCAAAATTTCGCTTTTGCCCTTCTAGTAATTCAAGGTTTATTAAATCACCAGGAAGCATAAAATTACTGTCTGAAATACTCTGCTGAACTTGTTGCAACAAATTGCTAGTGGACATTTCCGCCAAAAACGCGGCAGGTGTATAAGATAAGCCCTCTAGTGCTCTTAAAAAGAGATCATAAGAAAAATGGCGATTTAATTGAAAAGCGGGCATTTTTTCTAATGATGCGCCAACTTGAGCAGGACTCATGGTATAACCTGCTTTTTCAGCGGCTTTACGCAGAACAACTTTTTGGATTAAACCCTGTAATACTTGTTGTTTTAGCTGCGCCTGAAATATTTCGCTGGTAGCAGGATCTGATATTGGTATGCGTTGTGATTGGATCGCACGATTATAAGCGGAATCCCATTGATTTTTAGTGATCGGTTCCCCATCAACTTTAGCAATAACGACTTTATTTGTTGTATTGCCAAGGTAATATTCTACCCCCCAAAGCGCAAATGCCAGACACAAAATACTTGCAATGAGACCAGCGATCCAGCCTTGAACGTGTTTTCTGAGATTTTGAAGCATGGAATACCCATCGTCTTTATCAATAAGTGCGTGGATCGTGGTTATTCCCATTCACTATTTTTACAGCAATTCTTGCTCAAAATACGTAATTGTCTTCTTTATTTTAAAGCATTGCTTGAAAAATTTTATGTCCACAGTTAATGGGAAGAGCTGTCATCTTTCCATTAAAATCCCCAAACACAGCTTTCAGTAATGAGACTATCTCTATGAAAAACGCTCATCAGAAAAATTTTTTTAGGCTTTTTAGCAGATAGCAGAAATTACTACTATTTTCATAGATAGCGCGATTTTCCCAAATGGTTTTTTTGGTAAAGCCAACCACCTTATGGGTATTTTGAGTGCTTTTGAGGTGCTATGAATATTGCATTTGGCGGAGTGGACGGGACTCGAACCCGCGACCCCCGGCGTGACAGGCCGGTATTCTAACCAACTGAACTACCACTCCTAATTTGGTGGGTGCTGGAGGGATCGAACCTCCGACATTCGCCTTGTAAGGGCGACGCTCTACCAGCTGAGCTAAGCACCCAAAAATTCTTGTTAAAACTTCAAAAAAAATTAAGCAGATAATTTTGCGTTTTTAGCAAGAATTGGTTTGACTTATTTCTTATCTTTATTAACCTGTTCTTTGAAAGCTTTTCCTGCCGTAAACCG